>NZ_CP017111.1:2423872-2726856 GCF_001723605.1 Sulfurospirillum halorespirans DSM 13726
AAACTTAAATCCCTTGCTCTGCAGATAACTCTCTTTTTTAACCTCAGGAATCGGCACTTTTTTCTTTACTTCCTCTTTTTTAGGAAGCGGTTTAGGCGCTAGTAAATTTTCTTCCATCCAAGCATTATTGCGCTGAAGTTGTGCACTTACTTTGCTCAAATCTTTAAGACCTCTGAGGGCATCTGCAAACTCGGCAACGTTTTTCACAGATTTTCCATTCAAGCGTGTAATCACATCGCCCATTTTGAGCTTCGCCTCTTTCACATTGGAATCCACAAAATCAACAATGACGCTCTCATTCCCATCCACAACACGTACACCTAACTCTTGAAATGAAGCGGTTTTACCTTCGATGAAAAGCTTCAATGCTTCTGAGCCAATAAAAAATTTATCACCAATACCAAGGCCATACATTTCACAGCAAAGACCACCCACGAGGGTACTCACTTCGCCCACGCCACCAAATTCAAAGAGCTCATTGACACTGTTTCCGATTTTAGACGCATTAACAGCGATGAGGGAGTTATCGGTCATACTGACAAGCCATTCACCCAGCTTTAATTCACTGGTTGGCTTTAGTTTTACAGGCACCAAAGGTTTTGGAGAATCGAACAGATAGAGATTGGAGTAGTAATCAAACCGAACATACGGAACACTCGGTTTCTCTTTGGAATACGCAACAGCTTGTTTTTCACTAATAGCAATAGCACGCGTTGAGCCAAAAGAGACAATGGAGTGTCTGTTTTTTTCATAACATTGTGAAAAATCGGGATAAACAAACTCTGCTTTGGAAGCAGGAGCTGGCGTAGATGCTGGCACATCGGCTGCACAAAGAGCCCCGGTTATTAAGAGAAGAAAGAGTCCTAGACGTTTCACATACTACTCCTTAATTTTTCGCGCCAAATCCCCCAATGCCGGAGAGCATCTGAGTCGTCGCTAGTTTTTTATTCTCTTCTACCATTTTGGAGACATCGTTCATCGCACTGATCAGTAAAATCTGCAACGACTCTTTGTCCCCAAGCAGTGAATCATCAAGCGTTATATCAATAACTTCACCGTTACCATTCATGCTCACACTCACCATTCCACCGCCGCTTTTAGCGGTAAATTGCTTACTGCTTGCATCTTCGTGCATTTTTTGAGCTTGCTTTTGCGCCTCTTCAAGCATCGCACCCACTTTTGAAAGATCAAAATTTTCAAACATCAGATGTAATCTCTCACTTCGACCAATGTATTATTTTCATCCACCAAAGCAACCGTTGGCTTAAAGGTTTTGAGCTCTTCTTCACTCATATGCGCGTAGGCTATGATGATGATCTTATCGCCAATATGGGCTTTGCGAGCCGCCGCACCGTTTAGGCAAATATCTTTTCCGCCCGCTTTTCCCTCAATCACATAGGTGGTAAAGCGCTCACCATTGTTAATGTTCACGACTTCGACTTTTTGCCCTACATGAAGGTTAGAAGCCTCTATTAACTCTTTATCAATTGTAATCGAACCAACATAGTTCAAATTTGCATCTGTAACCGTGGCTCTGTGAATTTTGCTGTATAGCATCTCAAGCGTCATCGCTTTTATACCTCTTCTGGATTAAGAAATTTGTTTATTTTACCCTATTTTTGCTTAGCCCATTGAGCGATAAGCTCTCTTACGACGCTACGATCATCAAAAGGATATTTTTTACCCTTGATCTCTTGATACGTTTCATCCCCTTTTCCAAGGATCAGAAGCACTTCATTGGGAGCTTGCATCCTCAATGCTTTTTCAATCGCTTCGTGGCGATCTACTTCTACATGTAAAGATTCATGATGATTCATTCCTGCCAAAATTTCAGTGATAATACTTTGGGGATCTTCAGAGCGTGGATTATCGCTGGTTACGACAATTTTTTTAGCATAACGCTGAGCCATCGCTCCCATTTTTGGGCGTTTCGTGCGATCTCTATCACCTCCTGCTCCAAAAACCACGACAAGGTCGCGCTCTTTCATACTATCAAGCACCTTCTCCATGCCATCGGGTGTATGGGCAAAATCAACGATCACCAAAGGATCCTGACTGACGACCTCCATACGACCTTCCACGCCACCAAAGTGCTCTAACGCTTCGCAGATAGACTCCATGGGAGCAACCCCTAACATATCGACGGCACTGATCGCGGCAAGAAGGTTGTAGAGGTTAAAAAAGCCATGTAAGGGGGATTCAAACTCATACACTTTTTCAATCTTCGCAACCGCCGCACTGATGCCCTCTTTGAGCGAATACGCCAAAATTTTATAGGTTGCAGGATGTTCGATCCCATAACTCATCGCGTTCGTGCGGTTAAAACGAATTTTGCTCTCATCTTTGTTGATGAGTTTCAAACTCTCATCGTCAAAAAAGCGACTCTTTACGGCAATATATTCATCAATCGTTTTGTGAAAATCGAGATGATCTTGCGTGACATTGGTCAAAATCTTCAAAGCAAAAGCAATCCCATCGATGCGGTTTTGCACAATGGCATGCGAGCTTACTTCCATCACAAAATACTCACAGCCTGCTTCTACGGCGAGTTTGAGGTTGTGAATCGTCTGTAAAATGGGCGGTGTTGTAAGGCTTTTCTCTTCGATGCGATGATCGTTGATAAAACACCCTCGCGTTCCTTGCAAACCCACTTTTTTGCCAAGATCAAGCAGTATGGAGTAAATAGCAGCCGCTGTGGTTGTTTTACCATTCGTACCCGTAATGCCAATGATTTTAATCGCATCACGGATACCAAGCAGATCCAAGCACGCTTTAGGTGAGATGATGTGAGTGCAGCCATGATCACGCGCACTTTGCTCATACATCGCGTTCAGTTTGGTTAAAACAAAGATGCTTGAGGCATCACATTCGTTTGAATTGTCGGTTACATGTAAAAATGTATTATGATTTGGAAGTTCTATTTTCAAGATGATTCTCTATTTTTGTGCTTTTTTAATCAGCGATAAAAGCTGCTCATCGTTCGGGAAAAGCGTGACGGCACTCTCAAGATAATTCAGGGACATTTCGATAAAACCATTCTCAATCAGTCTGGCTAAAAAGTCAACAAAATCCTCTTTTTTCGAGATGATGACTTTGGTGGAGAACATAATGTCTTCAAATGCCTCTTTAAAGCTACCACGCGCTTCAATCAGTGTCATAAAATCTTCATATTTAATGCCGTTTTCTGCATTAATACGTGCTTCAAAATCACTCTCTTTAAACAAATGCGCTATTTTTTCACTGTGTTCTTCCACGGAGTTAATGATCTCTTCCATCACCTCTTCACAATCTTCAGCACCATTCTCTTTGGTTAAAATATAATACTCAAAAAGCGCCATGGCTTGTTCTTCATTCTGTGTTGCCATATCGCATAAAATAGCTCCAATGCGAGCTTCTTTTGATTGAGGATCAACACTCAGTGCTAATGCAAACTGAAGCATTGCCTCTTGGAAATTTTTTGTGTAAAATTTTTCAATCCCTTTGGTAATATAAGCGTTCATTACTCTCCAATTGCTTCAAACTCATGTTCCATCCCAGGTAAAATATTTACAACTTCAAGCTCAGGATGAATATCAATTCTTAATTGGCGTTCTACGCCGTATTTCAGTGTTTGTCCACTGGATGCGCACCCTTGGCAGGCACCTTGAAGTTGAACAAAAACACGTCCGCTTTTTATGCCTAATAATGTCAGTCCACCGCCGTCTAATGCAAGCATTGGCTTAATTTTTTCAAGTGATTTTTCGACAACGGGAAGCAACTCTTCGTCACTAAATGGTATCATAGATTCTCCTATAGCAAAAGTATCTAATTTAACAATAGTTTGAGTTAAAAGTGACTTAATTTTTAGTGGGGAAAGAAGTGTTTAGGGTAAAAAAAATTTAACGCATAAAAGCTTGGGAGCAAGCCGCTCCCAAAGCAAAAAAGTGAGATTTAGACGAGTTCTAAAAACGCCATAGGCGCTGCATCGCCTTTTCTGATACGTGTTTTTATAATACGGGTGTAACCACCATTTCTCTCAACATATTTAGGTGCGATCTCATTAACCAATTTTTTAGTACACTCTTTATCTTGAAGTGCAGCAAAAACAGTTTTGTGAGCATGATCGCCACCAACTCCTGCTTGCGTAATCAATTTTTCAACAAATCCTCTAAGCTCTTTTGCTTTAGGAACTGTTGTCTCGATTTTCTCATATTTAATGACAGCTATAGCCAAGTTCTTCAACAACGCCGCTCTGTGTGATGAAGTACGACCAAGCTTTCTGTATCCGTGCTTATGTCTCATAAATTAACCCTCGTTGGCTTCAGATTTTAAATCTTCAATTTTTTTCTTGAGCAAACTTGCCGTCTCGTCAGAGAAATTATATCCAACAGGATAACCACTCTCTTCCATAACTTGTCTGATCTCTTCTAACGATTTCTTGCCTAGATTTTTGAGGTTTTTAAGTTCTAACTCGCTCATTAAAGCAAGCTCGCCAATAAATTTCACCTCTGCTCTATCTAAACAGTTGAAGCTACGAGCACTTAGATTTAACTCTTCAATACTCTGTAATAGCTTACCAAGCTCCACATTCTCATTAGAACTCTCACTTTTTGGAGCTACTGCAATATCCAAAATGCCATTAAAAACAGACATTTGTGAATACATTGCTTCAAGTGAATTTTTAAAAGCTTCGATTGGAGAAACAAGTCCGTCTGTTTCAATCGTGAAAACAATTTTCTCATAGTTAGGATTGTCTTCAACCAAAACATTCTCAATATCGTACACAGCTCTTTTTACAGGGGTAAAGAAAGCATCCAGTGCAATATAATCTTCTCCAACCAAACCTCTAATGTTCTCACTTGGAACATAGCCGATCCCTTTTTCAAGGATTAAAGAGAAGTTAAACTCTGCATCTTCATTGATCGTTGCCAAATAACCATCTGGTGTAACAATCTCAATGTGAGCATTGGCTAAATCACTTCCCTTAATCTCTTTTGGTCCAGTAAATGAGTAGTTAACCTCTACACGTTTCTCATCGCCTTTGATTTTGAAACGAATATTTTTAAGGTTAATGATGAAAAGAGCAACATCTTCAAGCATACCGCGCATGCTATCAAATTCATGGGTTACGCCTTCAATCTTTACAGCCGTTGGGGCAGATCCTACGGTACTGCTTAAAAGCAATCTACGTAAAGGATGTGCCAAGGTTACCGCAAAACCAGATTCAAATGGGTATGCACTAATTTGAACCTTATTTGCCGCAATAGTCTCTACCTCAATTTCAGTTGGCATGTAAGCTGATGTATTGATTTTTTTCATATACTACCTACTTTATTATTTAGAGTATAGCTCAACGATTAATCTTTCTTCAACCGGAATCACTACTTCTTCTCTCTCAGGGATGCGTGTAAAAATACCCATTGCTTTTTCTCTCTCAACATCAACCCATGGCGCAATACCAGTTTGTTGTGTTAATTCAAGAGCTCTTTTTACTTGTGGGTTATTTTTAGATTTTTCACAAACCTCAATTTTCTCACCTGCACGCACAACATAGGAAGGAATGTCGACTCTGCTACCATTCACTAAAATATGTCCATGTGTGACTAATTGACGTGCAAATCTTCGTGTTGTTGCAAATCCCATACGGTAAACAACATTATCAAGTCTTCTTTCGATAAGAAGGACAAGGTTAATACCTGTATTTCCCTCTTTACGAGCTGCTTCGTCAAATATACGTCTGAATTGTTTTTCAGAAACTCCATACATAAATTTAGCTTTTTGTTTCTCTCTTAATTGGAGTCCATACTCGCTAATTTTTGATCTTCTTTGTCCGTGTTGACCTGGTGCATATGGTCGCTTATCTAACGCACTTTTACCAGCAAGTCTGCGCTCACCTTTAAGGGCTAAGCTGACACCAAGTCTTCTTTCGAGCTTCTCGACTGGTCCTCTATATCTTGCCATTTTTTCTCCTAATCTATTGCATAAACGAAAAAATTATTTTGTTTCTCTCAAAGACGTTCTATTCTAAAAATTAGAATTAAACTCTTCTTCTTTTTGGAGGTCTACAGCCGTTGTGTGGAAGAGGTGTAATATCTTTTAGGAAAGACACTTTAATACCTTCTGTTGTACCAGCACTTTTTACCGCTGTCTCGCGACCACTGCCCGGGCCTTGAACTTTAATACCGATTTCTTTGAGACCATGTTCTTTTGCTTTAGTCAATGCATCTTCGACGGCTTGTTGTGCTGCATAAGGAGTAGATTTTTTACTACCCTTAAAGCCCAAACTACCTGCACTGCTCCAAGCAATAACATTTCCCATCTCATCAGTTACAGTTACGACAGTGTTATTAAATGTTGCAGAGATATAAATGATACCTTTAGCAATATTTTTCTTAACAACTTTTTTACGTACTACTTTTCTTTTTGCCATCTGTTTCCCTTTGAGACTTCGTTATTTAGCTTTAGCGCCAACGGTGCGTTTTTTACCTTTTCGGGTACGCGCATTCGTTTTTGTTTTTTGTCCACGAACTGGCAAGCCTTTTCTATGTCTAAGACCTCTATAGCTTCCCATATCCATCAAAGCTTTAATATCCATAGCCACTTTTTTACGAAGATCACCCTCTACTTGAAAGTCTGCTTGGATCTCTTTACGAATCGCTGCAACTTCATCTTCACTTAGCTCATGAACTCTTTTATCAAACGAAATTCCAGTTGCTGTTAAAATAGCTCTAGAACTTGTCAAACCTATACCGTAGATGTATGTTAAACCATACTCTACTCTCTTTTTCATTGGAAGGTCTACACCTGCAATCCTTGCCATGCTTATCCTTGTCTCTGTTTGTGTTTTGGATTTACGCAAATGACTCTAACGATACCTTTTCGTTTGATCACCTTGCACTTATCGCACATCTTCTTTACAGAAGGTCGTACTTTCATTCGTGACTCCTGAACTTTATTTCCACTGGAATTTTGAGCTAAACTGTCACAGGTTTGATGATGTATCTCAAACCAACAATCGAAAAAACAGTGGTTCCTTTTTCGATTATTCTTCACACAGCTTTACAAAAGGGGCAAATTATACATAAATTAAGCTAATAATTTACTTATACCTATAAGTTATACGCCCTTTATCCAAACTATACGGTGTCAACTCTACTTTCACGGTATCTCCGGGCATTATCTTAATATAATGCATTCTCATTTTTCCTGCAATGTGACATAAAATCACATGGCTATTTTGGACTTCAACTTTAAAGGTTGCGTTGGGAAGTGCTTCTATCACTTTACCGTCAATTTCAATCACGTCATCTTTTGCCATTTTACCTCCTATAATCTCAAGATAGAGACAAAATTTCTACTTTGCCATCTACGATTGCAACGGTGTGCTCATAGTGGCTTCCTCTTAACCCATCCGCAGAAACAACAGACCATTTATCCGCCAAAATTTTTGGCGTGCCATCTTTATGGCAGATCATTGGCTCTATGCAAAATACCATACCATTTTTGATTTTAGGACCACTTTTGGGATTAATCCCTTCTAAATAGTTAGGAATTTCTGGCTCTTCATGCGGCTTTCTGCCAATGCCATGCCCACAGAATCCATGCAAAGGAACATACCCTTGTTGAAGAATAAATTGCTCAATCGCATGACTTAGCTCTTTAAAGCGCATCTCAGGCTCGATAATATCAATGGCATAATAGAGGGCATCTTTTGCACATGCAATCAAATTCTCATCACTTTTTGATATTTCTCCAACCCCTACAGTTACAGCAGAATCGCCATACCAGCCATCAACCTCTGTACCAATATCAAGTCCTACAATATCACCCTCTTTAAGCTGATACTCTGTAGGAATCCCATGAATAATCACTTCGTTGACAGAGGTACACACACCTGCTGGAAAACCATAAAGGCCTTTAAAGGCAGGACGCGCACCAAGGCTATGAATGTAAGACTCACCCATGGCATTGAGCTCTTTCAAGCTAAGCCCTGGATGAATGTTACATGTAAGATACTCTAACGTTTTGGCAACAATCTTATTAGCAGCAGAAAGCTTTGCAATTTCCTGAGCTTTTTTAATCGTAATTGCCATCTGCTTAAAGACCTACCGCACTAAGTGTTTCATATTTATTCATATACATTTGTGCTTCAATTTTACGCATCGTATCGAGTGCCACTTGAACAACAATTAAAACAGCTGTTCCACCAAAATAGAATGGTACACCCATCACTTTTACCAAAACCCATGGAAGCGTCGAGATAAGCCCTAAATAGATTGATCCCCAAAGGGTTAATCTACCCGCTACTTCATTTAAAAAGAGTGCAGTGCTCTCTCCTGGTCTAACACCGGGAATAAAGCCACCCTGTTTTTTAAGGTTTTCAGAAATATCTTTTGCATTAAAAACAATCGATGCATAAAAATAAGCAAAGAAAATGACGAACAAAAATGTAAGTACATTAAAGACATAGCTGTTTGGATTGAGAAAATCGTGAATAGATTGAACAATCGGATTGGTGCTTGCTTGCATAATCGTTGATGGGAACATCAAAATTGCACTTGCAAAAATAGGAGGAATAACACCACTAAGATTCATTTTAATAGGCACATAGTTCATAATACGTTTGTGTTGATTTTGAAGCACGACTTTTCGCGAATACGAAATCGGAATACGACGCTCACCCATCTCCACATAAATAATAGAACCAACCGTGGCTAAGATGACCACCAAAATACCAATGACCACAAGGAAATTGAGCTCTCCTGTATTGACAAGGTTAATGGTTCCACCAATCGCACTAGGGATTCCTGAAACGATACCTGCAAAAATAATCAAACTGATACCATTACCAATACCACGTTGTGTAATTTGCTCACCAATCCACATGAGTAACATAGTACCCGTAAGCATACTCGCAGCAGCAATCGCTGTAAAGGTTGTCATATCGATCATAATGGCACTCTCGCCAGCACGACCACTTAACCCTCCAAGACCAACGGAAACACCAATGGCTTGTACAATCGTAATAACAATCGTTGCATATCGAATGATCTGCATGTATTTCACCATACCGTCACGTTCTTTTTTCATTTTACCAAGTGTTGGGAAAGTTGCTGCAAGAAGTTCCATAATAATAGACGCGGTGATGTAAGGCATAATACCTAACGATATAATACTAAGACGTTGTGCAGCGTTACCGCTGAACATATTAAACATTCCAAGGGCATTTGAGCTATTGGAGTCGAAGAACTCTTTAATTACAGCTATATTGACACCAGGAACTGGCACGTATGCCAGTATCCTGTATGCAAATATAAACCCTAACGTAACTAAAATCTTCTTCGTAAGATCTTGGCTCATTTACTCATTCCAGTAAAAATGACGTTTTCGTCTTTGATTTTAGCAGTCAACTCTTTAGCACCTGCACCGATCAATTTCACTTTAATAACACTGCTTCCAATTTTATGCACAGTTCTAATCGCATCAACCGTAATTTCAGCCAGTTCTGCAACTGCTTTAATTCTATCAACGTTGATGATATAAGGTTTCACGATTTTAGAAGTAAAACCAACTTTTGGTAATCTTCTTTGAAGTGGTTGTTGACCACCCTCGAAACCTCTTTTACGTTTATAACCTGTACGAGATTTTTGACCGTTGTTACCACGGCTTGCGGTTTTACCCATACCACTACCTTGACCACGACCTACACGTTTGATCTTTTTGGTAGAGTTTTCTGCTGGTGTAAGATTATCTAATGCCATTTTGAATCCTTCTTCTCTACTTAGCTTTTAATCATGCTAAGAGCTTTAATTGTTGCTCTTACCACGTTAGAAGCGTTGTTTGAACCCAATGACTTTGTCAAAATATCTTTAATACCCGCAAGTTCAACGACAGGACGTGTTGCACCACCAGCGATTACGCCGGTACCATCACTTGCTGGCTTAAGAATAATACGACTTGCATTAAATTTAACTTCAACATCATGAGCGATGGTTGAACCTTTGATATTTACTTTGACAATGTTTTTAAACGCATCATCAACTGCTTTTCTAATAGCATCAGGAACCTCTTTAGCCTTACCAAAACCAAAGCCAACAAGACCTTTTTTATTTCCAACAACAACGAGTGCTGTAAATCTAAAACGTCTACCGCCTTTAACAACTTTTGTTACGCGGCCAATGTTAACGATGACTTCTTCAAACTCTTCTCTGTTGTATTTTTCCATTGAATCGTTTTCCTCTTCTTTTTCTTATAGCACTATGCCGTTTGCTCTAAGGCCGTCTGCAAAAGCAGCAACTACCCCATGATACAAATAACCATTTCTATCATAGACAACTTTAGTCAAATTCTTAGCCTTGAGCGTCTCCGCAAACACTTTTGCAACTTCTGTTGCACTTGCTTTGCTAGCATTGAACCCTAATTTTTTGCCATCTACACTTGCCAACGTAACACCACTAATATCATCTATTGCTTGCGCATAAAGAAATCTGTTTGATTTAAAGAAAGAGATTCTTGGTCTTTGTTCTGTACCAGAAATATCTGCTCTTACTCTTTTTTTACGTTTAACTCTTAATGCAAGCTTTCGTTTTAAAATATTTGCTCTCATCTCTTACCCCTACTTCTTGGAAGTTTTTCCGGCTTTACGGATAATAGTTTCATCAGAATATTTAACACCTTTACCTTTGTAAGGCTCTGGAGCTCTAAAACTTCTAATTTCGGCAGCAATCTGACCAACTACTTGCTTGTCATCACCTTGAATAGTCACTACGTTTTTCTCAACAACAATGTGAATATCTTTTGGAAATTCATAATTAATTGGGTGAGAAAATCCAAGTTGAAGCTCAAGAACATTACCATTAACGGCAGCTCTGTAACCAACACCGTTAATTTCAAGTTGCTTTTTAAAACCTTCAGTTAAACCTGTGATAACATTTTGACCAAGGGCCCTGTATGTTCCCCAAAAAGCGCTGCTCTGACGATCAGCACCTTTTGAAATAAATACAAGCTCTCCATCTTGAACGTTTACGTCAACATTTCCCTTGGTGTCCAATACTTTTTGAACACTGCCTTTTTTAAACTCTACTAGATCACCATTCACTGACACTTCAACGCCAGCAGGAATCTTAACAGGCTTTTTACCAATACGAGACATTTTATTTCCTTTTACTTGTCTACGATAAGCTTAAAATCTTAGAATGGATATCGAATACCATAAAAGAACAGCTAATTACCAAATACTACAGATAACTTCGCCACCAAGACCTGCTTTGTGAGCGTCATCATTACTGAGAACACCTTTTGATGTACTAACAACGATCGTACCATAACCATTTTTGAAGCGTTTAATTTCATCGCGACCTTTATAGACTCTACGTCCAGGTTTTGAGATTTTTTTCACTTCATTGATGACTTGGGTGCCTCTTGCATCATACTTCAAAACAACATTGATAAATTTCTTAGGACCTTCTTCAACAACGTTAAAACTTTCGATATAACCTTTGTTTTGGAAAATAACTAAAATCGCTTCAACCAGTTTTGAATGCATTAATTTAGTCACATCAAGTTTACGCATTGATGCATTTCTGATTCTTGTTAAAGAATCTGCTACTAGATCATTAATCATAGTCTATTTCCTTACCAGCTTGCTTTTTTGAGGCCTGGAATAAGACCCTCATTTGCCATTTTACGAAGACAAATTCTGCAGATACCAAAATCTTTGTAAACAGAATGTGGACGTCCGCAAATTTGACATCGTGTGTATGCTCTTACTTGAAACTTAGGCGTTCTTGCAGCCTTTGCAATCATCGATTTTTTAGCCATATTATTTACCTTTTGCGAACGGCAAACCAATGAGTTCAAGAAGTTTAAATGCTTCTTTATCATTGCTAGCAGTTGTTACGATCGTAATATTCATTCCGTGTGTTTTCATGATGTTATCATACTCAACCTCAGGGAACATTAATTGTTCATTAAGACCAAAGTTATAGTTTGCACGTCCGTCAAAACCTACTCTTGGAAGACCTCTAAAATCTTTTACTCTAGGAAGTGCTACTGAGATAAGTTTGTCTAAAAATGCGTACATATTCTCTTTACGAAGTGTTACTTTAACACCGACTGGGTAACCAGCACGTACTTTAAAACCAGCAACTGATTTCTTAGCATTCGCAACAACCGCTTTTTGACCAGCGATTAAAGAGATGGTATCGACGATATTTTGCAATAACTTAGTATCTTTACCTTCTTCACCAGCACCAACGCTGATAACGACTTTTTCAATTTTAGGTGACAACATAGGATTAGCAATATTAAACTCTTTAACCAATGCTGGTTTAACTTCAGCATTAAATTTCTCTTGCAATCTGTTCATTATTTACCCTCTACTTTAGCCACGTTAGAGACATGAATTGGTTTTTCAAGATTTGCAAAACCACCCTTAGGGTTGCTCTCACTTGGCTTAATGGCTTTTTTTACTACCTTGCAACCCTCAACAACGACTTGTGAAGTTTTTGGCAAAACTTGAACAACTTTTGCCTCTTTACCTTTATCGTCGCCTGCGATTACTTTAACAGTATCGCCTTTTTTAATTTTCATCTTAGTCGCCATTATAGTACCTCCGGTGCCAAAGATACGATTTTCATAAAGTTAGCATAACGAACTTCACGACCTACTGGTCCGAAAATCCTTGTACCGATTGGCTCTCTTTTGTTATCAAGAATAACAGCAGCATTTTCATCAAAACGAATCAATGAGCCATTTTCTCTTTGGATCTCTTTTTTTGTTCTTACGATAACCGCTTTAACAACTTGTCCTTTTTTCACTTTACCACTTGGCAAAGCTTTTTTGACAGAAGCGATGATAACATCACCTACCGTTGCATAACGACGTTTACTACCACCAAGAACTTTAATACACATGATCTCTTTAGCACCACTGTTATCAGCAACAGCTAATCTTGTAAAACTTTGTATCATTATTCAACTCCCACTTTAACAACAGCGCTAAGTCTAAAAGACTTTCTTTTTGAAAGTGGTCTGCACTCGATAGCGCTTACTGTGTCGCCGATTTTTACTTGGTTGCTCTCGTCATGGACTAGGTATTTTTTGAAACGTTTAACGAACTTGCGATATCTCGGGTGCATTACACGTCTCTCTACCAAAACGGTGATGGTTTTATCACCAGTTTTCTGAACAACTACGCCTTGAATCTCTCGTTTTAAAGCCATTAGTTACCCCTACTTGTTTTGAGCAGAAATTGCCGTATTAATACGTGCGATATCTCTTCTAACTTCTTTAATCTCATTTGGATTAGTAAGTTGCATTGTTTTTAGCTTTTGTCTTAATGTAAACAAAAGAACCTTTTTCTCTTTTAACAACTCTAAAAGCTCTGACGCGCTTTTGCCGTTTAAATCAATATACTTCATTTTCGCTCTCTCGAGTTACAATCTTGGTTTTGAAAGGCAATTTGTGCATTGCAAGTGTTAATGCTTCACGCGCTAACTCTTCAGGAACACCCGCCATTTCAAAAATAATTCTACCAGGCTTAATATTCATAACCCACTTATCAACAGAACCTTTACCTTTACCCATACGTGTTTCGATAGGTTTAGCCGTTAATGGTTTGTCTGGGAATACACGAATCCAAGTCTTAGCTTGACGCTTAACATGTCGTGTATACGCAATCCTCGCAGCCTCAATTTGGCGTGAATCAATACGTCCAGCTTCAACAGCTTTGAGACCGATTTCACCAAAAGAGATTGATGCGCCACTGCTGGCTTCACCGCGGTTGCGGCCTTTCATCTGCTTTTTATATTTCGTTCTTTTAGGCATTAACATTAGTTTTTACCTCTCTCTTTACGCGCTCTAGGCTTTCGTGAATTCTCTTTTTCAGGTGCTTCTTCTTTTTCAGGAGCAAGTCCTTTTACAAGAACCTCACCTTTAAAGATCCATACTTTAACACCGATAACACCGTATGTTGTATGTGCTTCAGCAAAACCATAATCGATTTTTGCACGAAGTGTATGAAGAGGAACGCGTCCTTCTAAGTACCATTCAGTTCTTGCCATCTCAGCGCCACCAAGACGTCCTGAGACAGAAATTTTAATACCTTTAGCACCTGATTTTTGTGCACCTTGAATCACTTTTTTCATTGCTCTTCTAAAGGCGACACGGCGCTCAAGTTGCATTGCAACGTTTTCTGCACACAATTGAGCAGAAGCTTGTGGGCGTCTCTCTTCTTTAATGTTAACGTTTACATCTTTATCAATTAATTTGGTCAATTTAACTCTTAATTTTTCAATATCAGAGCCTTTTTTACCAATAATGATACCAGGACGTGCAGCAACAACAGTCACTCTAAGCTTTTTAGCAGTACGCTCGATCAATATTTGACTGACACCTGCATAGTAAAGCTCTTTTTTCAAGAATGTTCTAATTTTGTAATCTTCACCAATGCTTGTCGCTAAGGTTTGTTTACTTGGGAACCAACGTGAATCCCAGTTTCTATTAATACCAAGTCTTAAACCAATCGGATTTACTTTTTGACCCATCTTAGTCTTCCTTCTTTGCAGCTTTTGCTACTTCAACAAATACATGAGAAGTTGGTTTTCTAATGCCACTCGCACTACCTCTTGCTCTTGGCAGAAAACGTTTAAGTACCGGACCTGCGTCAACACGGCAAGAAGCAACCACGACTTCTTGTGGTTCAAATCCGCCATTAGAAACAGCAGAAGCGATCACTTTAGAGATGATTTTTGCACCTTTGTTTGGCATAAACTCTAAACTTGCCATAGCAAGCTCAGCATTCATTCCTTGAACTTCATGTGCAATTAACCTTGCTTTTGTAGGAGATAATCTGATAAATTTTAATATTGCTTTGCTCATAGTCTACCTACTTACCAATTTTTTTCTGAACAGAGCCTTTATGACCCTTGAACGTACGAGTTGGTGCGAATTCACCCATTTTATAACCGATATGGTTCTCTGTAACGTACACTGGAACAAAGTTTCTACCGTTATGGACATTGAATGTCAAACCGATCATATCAGGAATAATAGTACTTCTACGAGACCATGTCTTAATCGGCTTGTTTGATTTTGTCTCTTTTGCTTCAACCGTTTTTTTCAACAAATGAGCATCAACAAAAGGACCTTTTTTTAGCGATCTAGCCATCTATTTTCCTTTTCTTCTAGAAATAATCAGTTTGTCGCTCGCTTTTTTCTTACGAGTTTTTCTACCTTTAGTTGGTTGTCCCCATGGAGTTACTGGATGACGTCCTGAGTTGGTTTTACCCTCACCACCACCGTGTGGGTGATCGACTGGGTTCATAGCAGAACCACGTGTTTGAGGACGAATACCACGGTGTCTGTTACGACCCGCTTTACCAATGACGACGTTAGCCCAATCCTCGTTTCCGACAACACCAACCGTAGCCATACACTCAGCCAAGATTTGTCTCATCTCTCCACTTGGAAGTCTTACCATAACATACTGAGTCTCTTTACCCATAAGTTGAGCGTAACCACCAGCACTACGTGCCATTTGTCCGCCTTTACCCGGTTTAAGTTCGACGTTATGTAAGATAGTACCAACAGGGATACTTTTAAGTTTCATTGCGTTACCTGGTTTAATATCCAGTCCGCTTTCAGCTGATTGAATTTTATCGCCCACTTTTAGACCTGATGGTTGAAGAATATATCTTTTGTCACCATCGGCATAATTGATAAGCGCGATTCTACAGTTTCTGTTTGGATCATATTCAATAGCAGCTACGGTTCCCTCTACATCAAATTTTCTTCGTTTGAAGTCAATAATTCTGTAAAGTTTTTTAGCACCCGCTTCTTTATGACGTGAAGTGATTCTACCATTGTTATTTCTACCTGCCGTTGCAGCAATTTTAACAAGGAGTGAAGGAACACTTGCTTTTGCAGTAATGTCACTTGAATCAAGTCCTGTTAAAAATCTACGACTGGGGGTATAGGGTTTAAATGATTTTATTGCCATGATTACGCCTCCACATTCTCTAGTTTAGCGCCCTCTGGCAACTGAACATAAAACTTTTTAAAATCATTACGTTTGCCTTCAATGCCTTTAAACTTCTTAACTTTTCCCATAACTCTAAGAGAATTGATTTTTAATGGTGTAAAACCAAAGTATTGTTTTAATACCTCTTTTAAACCATTTTTTGTCATTCTTACGGAAGTTTGGATAACAACTGTACCATTCTCTTGAAGGCTCAAGCTCTTTTCAGTATAAAGGATTGCCTTAATATCAGTAATATCAGCCATTCTTAGCCCTCTTTTGTGATTGTTTCAAGCACTGATTTTTCTATGATTACCGCATAGAACGCAGTTGCTAAATACGCATTAAGCTCATTCGCTTCGACAAGGTAGCAGTTTTGAAGATTTCTAAACGCTAACAATGTATTCTCATCAACCAATTGCTTAACGATTAATGCGTCTCTTGTACCAAGTGTTTTTACGATTTTTGCTGCATCTTTGGTTTTACCTGATTCAACAGTTAAAGAATCAACAACAAAAAGTGCGTTATTGAGCGCTTTTTCATTCAATGCGAATTCAAGTGCTAATTTTTTCTGTTTTTTATTGACTTTCAAATCATAGTTTTTGTTAGCTCGTGGGCCAAATGCAGCACCACCACCAACCCATACTGGACTTCTTCTACTGCCAGCACGTGCACCACCACGACCTTTTTGAGCCCATGGTTTTTTACCACCACCGCTTACTTCACCTTTTGTTTTGGTGTTAGCAGTGTTGGAACGAAGCGCAGCTTGGTATGATTTGACATAAAGATATAGGTTATGTGAATGGATCTCTTCAAAACTTGAAGGAAGAGCCAATGCACCAACATTTTCTAATTTTTCATTTAATACGATTGCGCTACTCATTTAACAATCCTTGCTTTACCTAATGATCCATTTGCACCTGGAACGGAGCCTTTAACAGCTAAGATACCATTTTGTGCGTCAAATGAAACGATCTCATTTTTTACAGTCACTTGAGTGTTACCATAATGACCTGGCATTTTTTTGCCTTTTTGAACACGACCTGGCCATTCGCAGTTACCGATTGAGCCCGTAGTTCTATGGAAACGGTGACCGTGTGCACCAGGACCTCCACTAAAATTGTGACGTTTCATAACGCCTGTAAACCCTCTACCTTTAGTACTCAAAGACACTTTAAGTGTTTTTGCTTCACCCAAAGGTGCTGTATCTAAATCGCCTGCTTCAGCGTTTGCAACATCAAGTGTTACGAAACGATTGAATGCAGCAGAAAGGTTATACTTCTTTTGCTGACCCGCAATAGCTTTGTTCATTTTTTTGCCACTCACATATGAAACTAAAGCACGTTTTTCAGCGTTAACTTCACATACTTTTGCTTCTAAAACTCTGAGTAACGTGACAGGAACGCTTGGTACTGCGATTGTTCGGCTCATGCCGATTTTTTCAATAATATATTCCATCATTACCCCTTATTTACCCATAGCTCTAACTTCAACATTGACTTCAGGTGCCAAGTCAAGTTTCATGAGTGAATCAACTGTATCAGTCGTCGCAGACACGATGTCGATCATACGTGCATGGATTCTCATCTCAAATTGCTCTCTTGAAGATTTGTTTACGTGCGGAGATCTAAGCACTGTATAGCGCTTGATTTTTGTAGGCATAGGAATTGGTCCGACGATCTCGGCTCCAGTTCGTTTGACAGCTTCGACGATAGCTGCAACAGATCTGTCTAAAACTCTATGGTCATACGCCTTGAGTTTAAGTCTAATTTTTTCCATTTGGTACCCCTGTAAAGAACTTGCCACCTTGAAGATGACCTAATTAAAGGACTGTGATTTTACAACAATAGATATAAGAAGTCAAGAAACATAGGGCTTTTTAGTGTACAAATATTCATTTTATTTCCTTTTAATAAGGAAGATAATAAACTTTCCCCAAAGGAAAATGATGCAAACACTCCAATTTTTTTACGAAATGAATTTTAAAAACAGTCTCTTTTTGGATCGAAAACTATCCATCACGCATAAAAAAACCATTCTGTATGGTCCACGAAAGAGTGGTAAAAGCCATCTGATTGTTGATCATTTGAGCCATTATGAAAAAGGGAGTTACCTCTACATTGATTTTTCCGATGATCGTGTTGAGCCTCATTTAGTTGCGGAGCACTTGCCTCTTTTTGTTCAAAAAAACCGCATCAAACTCCTTGTCATCGAGCATTTTGACTTCTCATTTGAACTTCCCAATGTGGATGAAATCCTGCTTTCTACCTCTTTTACATGTAAAACACTTGTGGGCTTTGACTCCCTCACACTTTACCCTTTAGATTTTGAGGAGTTCATCTCGTTTGATAAAAAACACTCGAATATTGAGCATCTTTTCAATCTCTTTGCAAGCCACGGCACCTACCCACACATCGTACAAAGTGTTGAGCAAGATTATCAACGGCAGATGCAGATGATGTTGCATCTTATTTTAAATGACACGACCACCTTTTTGATCTACAAACGTTTGTGTGAACTGCAAGGAAGCAAAATTTCGCTCTTTCAAATTTACAACCATTTAAAGAGTTTTACAAAAATTTCCAAAGATAAACTGTATGCCATCACGTCTGAGCTGATTGATCAGAAACTTCTCTTTTTTATAGAAAAGTACAATCAACCCAGTGCCGCTAAAAAAGTCTATCCGATTGATTTTGCCCTTAAAGACGCCCTCACGTTTAAAAAAGATTTTTTGAAGCGTTTTGAAAATATGGTTTTTTTGGAGCTGATTAAGCGCGATAAAAATGTCTTTTATGAAGAGGGTATTGACTTTTTTATCCCCGAAGAATCGCTTGCCATTGTCTGCGTTGGCTTTGCAACCACGGAGGCGATTGAGATGAAACTTCAAAAGCTTTTACCGACCTTTTGGGCTTTACATGTAAAGCGTATTGAAGTCGTCACCCTGAGCAGTGAAAGTACCAAAGACATCGAAGGCTTTAGCTTCTCCATCGCCCCTTTTTGGGAGTGGGCGCTACAACTCTAACGTGGGCGTGATGAATTTTTGAATCGTAATGGCATTGCCTTTTTTGTTGAAATAGAAGTGATCCAAAAGCTTGCGAATAATGACAAATCCGCGCCCGCTAAACTTCTCCGCATTAAGGACAATATTTTTCAGCACCATCGTATCAAATCCTTCGCCTTGATCGCTAATCGTCGCTTCAAAGAGTTCGCGTTTACCATTAGGAATGATGCCATAGATGATTTTGATCTTTTTGCGCTGGTGCACTTTCTCAAGTCGCAGCATCTCCTCATCAAATAAATTGTGCTCAATCAGATAATTCTTCCGTGCTTTATCAACCCCAAAACTGCCATGTTCCAAAGCATTGAGCAGAAGCTCTGAGAGGGTTAGCATAATCTGGCTCGATGTTTTACTATCGATATAATGTGCTTTAAGATACTGCGTAATTCCAAGCAGTGCTGCATCAATCGCTTCGTAAGTACTTGGGATACGAAGCACTTTAAACGTTTTGGAAATCTCCAATTTTTGGATGTAAATATAGGTCAGATCATCATCACCCTTACCTATACGCTCTTTCACTTTATCACGAAAATCTTTCACACAAATAGAGTCAATAAAATCTTCTTTCAAACACGAAGCATAGAGTTTTCCATCATGCAGAAGACTCTCGCTGAGCCCATCGCTGTAGCAGAGCATCTTTGCAATTGGAACGGAAGGAAGGATATTGCTGCGAACACTTTTTGTGAAAACACTTAAGGGAGGATTGTTACTGCGAATCGATTGAAATTCACCTTTTTCACTGATGATAAAAAAAGCGGGCATGCCACAGGATGCGTATTTGATAACCGATGCGTGAATGTCATACTCCACGAGCACAATACTCATGATCTCTTCATCAAACAGATTTTTTTGTAAAAATTTGAGCGTTTTGGTGATCCACACATCAAAAACAAAGCCCTCTTCCTCTTCGAGCTCATCGAAAAAATAGTTCAAAAATCGTGTGATCGCCATCGCACTCATCGCCGCAGAAAGTCCTTTGCCCATCGCATCAGCGATAAATCCCACCAACCTTCCATCGTTGGTTTTGCGAAGCGAGTAGGTGTCGCCACTGAGCGTGCTGTGCGGTTTGTAAGAGATGTCCACGCGCAAAAGCTCTTTTTTCTTGTTTTTCGTCAAATCAATTTGCTGATAGTACAGGTCGTTTTTGATGACAAAAAGCTCTTTATTGAACGCTTTTTCAAGATCTTCTTTGTGGTGGAACATGGATTAACTCCTTTGGGACATTTTAGCAAATCTACACTAAACTTCGTTTACATGTAAAAGGAGTTTGGATGTTGTGTGGTATTGATGAAGCAGGACGTGGATGTTTAGCAGGACCGTTAGTGGTAGCAGGCGCTATTTTGAAAGAGCCCGTCATAGGACTCAATGACTCCAAACAACTCACTGAAAAACAGCGCGAAGCATTTTTCGAGATTCTTCAAAGTAAAGCCGAATTTAAAATCGTCTTTTGCGATCATGCTATGGTCGATGCCAAAGGGCTCAGTGCCTGCCTTAGATACGCTATAGAGACCATTAAAGCCCATTTTGAAGGGCACGATATTTTAATGGACGGTAACTGCAATTTTGGTGTTTCGGGCATCACAACGATGGTCAAAGCCGATGCCAAAGTTCCAGAAGTCAGTGCTGCAAGCATTTTAGCCAAAGTGAGTCGCGATCGCTACATGTACGAGATCGCGCCCACCTATCCGCAGTACGAATTTGAAAAACACAAAGGCTATGGCAGTGCTTTACATGTAGAAAAAATCAAAGCCTATGGCTACTGCGAAATTCACCGAAAATCTTTCAAACTCAAAGCACTCTCTCAACCTTCACTGTTTTGATCAATAACACGCCTTTAAAGCAAAGCTTTAAAGACTACGTTAGCCACTGAGGCACTGAAGCTTGCCAACTTTGTTGGCAGAATAAGGCTTGCTTCATACATTCTTGTCAGATCAAAAAAACAAAGCTCTTTGCCTGCGCTAGCCACTGGATTCTTCAAAAAACTTCGTTTTCATCTCTTTTTTTGTGTGTGTTAAAAATTATTTAACACAAATTTAATACTTCTCAAAGAATTAGAGTACTATTATTCGATTGCGATTATCAATATGTAACTCAATTTTATTTACATGTAACGCATAACGTAATGAATCAAAGGTAACTCAATGAACTGTAAAATGCTCTGCTTATTTCTGATGGGATTTCTCCCTTCCTTGCTTTTTTCGGCGGCTACAACGAATTATGCGGATATTATGAACCGAATCAACCAAACTTTTAAAGAGAGTTTAGCACTGTATGAAAAAGGAGAGCAAGACGAAGCGAAACAAGTGGCGCAAAGTGCCTATTTTGAGCTTTTTGAAAACCTTGAAGGACCGATCCGCATCAACATTTCGGGTAAAAAATCCTACGCGATGGAAGCGCAATTTGTCTCCATTCGTAAGCTGATTAACGATGGCGCATCGATTGCGGAAGTCAAAGCCGTTATGGACAATCTTTCCGCTGAGATGGCAGAAGTGCTTCCCAAACTGGAGAAAGGAACACGCCTTGTGGGTGAAAAAGGCGATGATGCTAGCCCTGCGCAAATGGTAACCGAAGCCCCTAAGCCTACATTAGATATCAAATGGAAAACACTCTACAACCACATCGAAGCCAAATACGCCAAAGCCTTGGTTTCTTTTGAAAAAGGCGATAAAGAAGAGACAAAATTTATCATTACCTCGGTCAAATTTGAAGATTATCGCAACGGCATGATCGAAACAGCGGTACGTAAATATATCTCCAAATGGCGCGATAGCCAAATCCAACAAGAGATGGGACGTGTGATTCGCGCGGTGGATGAAGAGATTCACACCAAAGAGGAGCTCAAAGAAGAGTTAGAACGTCTGAAAAGCAACATCTGGCATAGCCTTCTTGAACTTCCCGCTGACGCGGTTAAACTTGCAGTGGTAAGCGTTAAAGAAGAGGCGATTGAAGAAGTTAAAGAAGATTTTGCTCCTGTGATGGCAAATCTTAAAGCAAAATTGGCGGAAGCGCACACGCTCTACAGCAAAGGTGAAGCGAAAAAAGCGATGCAACTGGTTCAAAATTCCTATTTCGACATCTTTGAAGCCAGTGGGATGGAAGTTAAAATTGGCGCAGTCGATAGCACTCTTAAAACAAGCATCGAAGGCTCCTTTAGCAAAATTGTTGCACTCATGAAAAACCAAAGTACGCCTGAAAGTGTTTTGAGTGAGATGGATTCATTGAATACACAAGTGGCAACGGGAGCTGAAAAACTCTCAGGGTCGGATTCACCATGGAGTCAATTCCTCTACTCGTTGATCATCATTTTACGCGAAGGTATTGAAGCACTCATCGTTGTCACCGCCGTCATCGCCTATTTGATTAAAAGCGGTAATGCAACACGTCTTAACATCGTTTACAGCGCGTTATGGAGTGCCATTGCCCTTAGCTTTGTGACCGCTTTTGTGATGAACTTGATTTTTCAAAACCCGGGAGAATCACGCGAAATGTTAGAGGGTGCCACGATGCTCGTCGCCGTTGGACTGCTGTACTACGTAGGCTTTTGGCTTCTCTCCAATGCCCACGCGAAAAAATGGAGCCATTACATTGCAGAAAAAGTCTCAGAGTCCCTCAGTTCTGGCTCGATTCGAGCACTTTGGTTTACCGTTTTTTTAGCGGTTTACCGTGAAGGTGCAGAGACCGTACTTTTTTACCAAGCACTTATTTTCGATGCAAAAACACCGCTTGGGTACAGCATGTTAGCCGCAGGATTTGGCATGGGTGTCATTGCCCTTGTCATCCTCTTTTTCCTCCTCAAAGCAGGAGCGATCAGGATTCCAATTAAGCCTTTTTTCATGATCACCAGCGCGATCATTTTTTACATGGCAATCGTCTTTACTGGCAAAGGCATTATGGAATTGGTTGAGGGAAAAGTATTTCAACCCACCCTTATTGAGGGCTTTCCAACGCTAACGTGGCTTGGAATTTACCCGTACATGCAAAGCTTTATTCCCCAAGCAATGCTCGTTATTGGGCTGATTGTGGGCTCGTTATACATCATGATTCAAGCGAAAAAAGCTTGAATCTCAAAAAAAGGAGAACAATTTTGAGATCTAAATTTTCTAAGGAGGAACTATGTTAAAAATGTTGGCAAAATCAGTCTTAGCACTGAGCGTAGCCGTTATGTTAGCCCATGCCGCAGAGGCTGAGATGAAAGAGTACCCCATCGGTGAAGAAGTGGTGATGAATCACATGAGTGTTGCCGCTGTGTACCTTAAACCGATCGATATGGAGCCAAAAGGTATCGACCTAGCACCCTCACAAGCCGATGTGCATCTTGAAGCAGACATCAGCGCAACGGAGGGAAATACCAATGGTTTTGCAGCTGGTGAATGGGTTCCTTATTTGAGCGTGAGTTATGAGATCAAAAATCTCGACACAGGCAAAAGCAAAAAAGGCACCTTTATGCCAATGGTTGCGGCCGATGGTCCTCACTACGGTGCCAACATCAAAATGTTAGGTGTCGGTAACTACGAAGTGAAGTTCACAATCGACAATCCTTCAAAACAAGGTTTTGGAAGACATGCTGATGCAGCTTCTGGTGTTGGCAAATGGTTTGAACCGTTCACAACAAGCTACAAATTTAAATACACAGGTATTCAAGACTAAAAACCCTAAGAAGAGCCTTTGTGCTCTTCTTTTAACCTAAAATTTGCGTCTCTTTTTTTACATGTAAACGAAAAAAGACGCAAGTTTTTTGTTGAAGGACACGACGCAATGTCAATTTATTTTATCCACGTGATGCAAGCATTACTGGGCTTTACGCTTTTGAGCGCTTTATGGGGAAAATACCCGAGCCTCAAAGCCACTTTTTTAGCCTCTTTTATCGGTATTTGGATAGGAATTGGACTCTTTGAATTCGCCAATCTCTACCTTTGGGACACCACGCTCAAACTCTATGCCAACGGTGTTATCGCCGTTTTATTGCTTCTGGGCTGGGCTGTGTGTCTGCTTCCTTTCAAAAGCGTTAAACTAGCACTCATAGCACTGCTTGCGATCTCTTTTGGTATAGAATACGGCACGCTTAGCCGTGATTTTCCACTGCTGAAAGGTGCCCTTTTAGACACACTTTCCATCGTCTCTTTGGGCATTGTGATCTTAAGCGCAGGTTTGCTTTTGCTTCTTTACTGGTTGATGACAAAAGTCGCTGAAAAGATCCGTCCTAGTGTTCGAAACACTGCCATTGCGCTTACTACTCTCTTTTTGCTGTTAGATATTTTAGGGGAACTTGGCATTGCTTTAATGCGTTTGGGCGTACTTCCGACCTCAACGTGGCTTCTCTCAGCCGTTGCCAAAGTGTTGCACTACTCCGCATTTTTCACGTACATTTACCTTGCCATCATCGTTGTCTTAAGTACTCTTTTTCTGCGCCAACAACCGCGCAAAGAGCCTAAAGAAACTGTGGGCGTCATCGCTTCTAGGCGCATTCGTGCGACACGAGCGCATCTGCAAAAAATCTTTACATGTAACATCATGATCGTCCTTACAATGAGTGCATTTATACTCTATTACGATCTTGTTGCTTCACGTCCACCAACCATTTCAACACCCACGATTTTAGAGCCCGTGAATGGTGAATTTAAAATTCCGATGGAACTGTTGCGCGACAACGACCTGCACCGTTTTGCCTACATTACCGATGAGGGCAATAAGATTCGCTTCTTTTTGCTCAACCGTTACAAAGGCAAAGACGCCCCCGTTGCTGTGTTTGACGCGTGCATGATTTGTGGCGATATGGGCTATGTCAAAAAAGGGGATGAGCTCATTTGTATCTCGTGCAATGTGCGTATTTTTATCCCTTCTGTGGGTAAAGAAGGTGGGTGTAACCCCATTCCGTTCCCCTATCAGTTCGATGGCAAAGAGATCATATTCAAGCTAGAGACGATTCTCAAAGGGGTGAACTACTTCTCAGAGGTCGTGGAAAAAAGCGTGAGTGACCCCGTCAGTGGTGCCAAAATGATTAACCTCAAAGCGCCTAAAACCTACGTCTTTGGTGGAAAAACGTACTACTTTGAAAACAACGATACGTATGAAAAATTTAAAGAAAACCCTGAGCGCTACGTGGGTACGGCTAGTGAATCGCACTGGAGAGCACAAGGCTACCAAGCGTTAGGAGACGTGAGCAAATGATGGAATACAAACTCCTTAAAAGCGCCCTCTGGGGCAATAAAACTCAAAAGATGCTCGCCTTTTTGACCATCTTTTTAGCCTCCATGCTGGTCGCGTCGATGCTCAATATCACGCTTGGCATTGGCGATAAGGTGGCTCAAGAGCTTCGCAGTTACGGCTCCAATATCATTGTATTGCCCAAAGGTGGCGCACTGAGTATGGAGATTGAGGGCAAAACCTTTAAGCCTTTGCAAGAGGATGCTTACTTGGATGAGAGCAAACTGCCTAAAATCAAAGAGGTATTTTGGCGCAACAACATCGCTGCGTATGCTCCTTTTTTAGAGGGGAAAATCGCTTGGTCGAAAGAGACAACGCCTGTTGCCATCATTGGAACCTATTTTGATAAAAATCTTCCTATCGCCGATGAGCCAAATTACCGCATTGGTGTCAAGTCGCTCTACCCGTTTTGGAGCGTTGAAGGAGCGTGGATCGAGGATGATACGGAAGCGAATATCTTGGTGGGTGAAACCCTAGCCAAAGATCACCACATCGCCATTGGTGACACTTTAATACTTGCAGATAAATCTTTACATGTAAAGGGTATTTTAAAAGGGGCACAAGAGGCTGAGAGCAAGATCATGATGTCGATGGCTTTGGCACAAACACTGCTGGGTAAACCTGAAAAAATATCTCGCGTGGAAGTCTCAGCCCTCACCGTTCCAGAAGATGACCTCTCGATGAAAGCCAAACGTAACCCTGCGGAACTGGACACGTTGGAGTATGACCATTGGTACTGCACCGCATATGTCAGCTCCATTGCCTACCAAATCGAAGAAGAGTACAAAGGCGCTACGGCAAAGGCACTGATGAAAGTGAGTGATGGCGAGAGCAAAGTCGTGAAGAAAATCCAATCGCTGATGGGCATGGTCAGCATCATCGCGCTCATTGCTGCCTCCATTGGCATCGCTTCGTTGATGGCGTCAGAGATTCACCGTCGTAAAAAAGAGATCGGACTGTTAAAAGCGCTAGGTGCAAGCAATCTTGCGATCTATACGCTTTTCATCGCAGAATCACTCAGTGTCGCCCTTATCGCTGGAACCGTCGGAGCACTCGTGGGTTATGGGCTTTCGATGCTGATTGCACTCAGTATCTTCGGACATGCGGTTGAAATTTCATGGATTATTTTACCTCTTACGATCAGTTTTGCGCTCATTATCGCGTTTGTGGGCTCACTGCTTCCGATGCGAGGCGTGATCGATCTTTTACCTGCGGAGGTGCTTTATGGTCGCAAATAAAAAACACTCCTTGCGCAGTGCTTTTTTACTCCGTTCGGTCTTTAAAAGCCTTCGTTTCAGTTACGATCGCACCCTCATCATTTTTATCTCCATCATGCTAGGGGCGTGCGTAACGGGTGCTTTTGTCAATGTTTATCTCGACATCGACTCTAAGATGCGCAAAGAGCTGAAGGCGTATGGCGCCAATGTGCTTTTCACGCCCCAATCGGTTGAAAAATCCCTTTTCTTCGATCAAAGCGATTATGAAAAGTCTTTACATGTAATCCCAAAAGGCTCCCTTTTAGGTGCCTCACCCTACCTCTTTGGAACGGTGCGCTTAAGTCTGGGCGATGCCGTGATGGCAGGCGTTGACTTTGCAGGAATGAAAGTAGCGAAGCCTTTTTTAGAGGTCGTACAAGGAACGTACATCAATGTCGATTTTGACGAACGAAACGCCCTCGTCGGTGTGGATTTGGCAAAAAAGATGGAGCTCAAAGTAGGCTCAAGCATCAACTTAGTTAATGAACAAAGCGGCTTTTCCACGACCATTCGCATCAAAGGGATCGTCTCTAGTGGCGATAAAGAAGATGGACTGCTCTTTGTCGCCCTCCCCTTGGCGCAAAAAGTCTTAGGCAAAGCGGGGCAAATCCATCTGGTTGAAGCGGTCATCTTAGGCGATTTTGATCAGATCAATGCGATCAGTACGGAGCTTTCCAAAGTAGGCAGTTTCAGCGCCAAACCTCTCGCGCGTATCTCACTCTCCGAGGGTCTGATCTTAGATAAAATCAAATTTTTGATGGCATTGGTCGCCTTTACGGTGCTACTGATCACCTCCATGTGTGTCAACACTACGCTGAGCTCCATCATCTTTTCACGCACGAAAGAGATCGCCCTGCTTCGCGCCCTTGGTGCATCCAAACGCAATGTCGCCACTCTTTTTGGCACCGAAATCTTTTTGATGACCCTGTTTGCTTCGGTCTTAGGGGCATTTTTAGGCTTCTTTTTATCCCAATTTTTTGGCACGGTTATCTTTGGCTCAGGCATTGATTTTCGCTTTTTATCGATTCCGATTGCGACCATTTTATCGCTGCTGTTTGCAGCCATTGCCGCATACTTTCCCATCAAGCGTTCATTGAACTTGCCTGTGGCGACTATTTTAAGAGGAGAATAATTCTTAATGACACCTGTATTAGAACTTAAAAATATTGAAAAAAAATTTGGCGACGTGATCGCATTAGAGGGCATCAATCTATCCGTACACAAAGGTGAGTGGATCAGCATTATGGGACCATCGGGTTCTGGAAAAACAACCCTTTTAAACATTCTCTCGTTGATGGATGCTCCAACCAGTGGTGAATACCTTTTAGGTGGCGTTGATGCAGGCTTTTTGGATGAAGCGCAAAAGCTTGTGATCAGACGTGAAAAAGTGGGGCTTATCTTTCAACAATTTCACCTGATTCCCTACCTCAGTGCGCTTGAAAATGTGATGCTAGCGCAGTATTACCACAGCAGCGTGGATGAAGAAGATGCCAAAGCCGCCCTTGCAAAAGTGGGATTAGCTCACCGTTTAACGCATCGTCCTTCTGAGCTTTCAGGCGGTGAGCAACAACGTTTGTGTATCGCGCGTTCACTTATCAATGATCCTGAAATTCTCCTCGCCGATGAACCAACAGGTAATCTGGATGAGCAAAATGAGAAAGTCATCCTCGATCTTTTCTGTCGTTTACGCGAAGAAGGCAAAACGATCATTCTGATCACCCATAACCCTGAACTTGGGCGCTATGCCGATCGCATCATCAACCTTCGTCATGGCAAAATGGAAGAGGCTTCTCATGCGTAACTCTTTTTGTGCTCTGCTTTTTTTGACACTGCTTTTCACTGCCTGCACTGGCGTACCTCAAAAAGCAAAGATGAACGCACAAGCACCTGAACTCTCGGCAAAAACCCTGAGTGGTGACGCGGTTCATCTGTCCAATTACGCTGGTAAAGTTGTTGTGCTTCGCTTTTGGATGATCGGGTGTGCTTCGTGTACCGAGGCGATGCCTTTGTTAGATCAATTGCAGGAGCAATATCCCGATACATTAGCCATCGTTGCGATCAATTCACTCAATGAAAACAAAGAGATTGCCGCGTTTGAAGCCCAGTCAAAATTTCACTATCCGCTTTTAAAAGATGATATTGATATTACGGCGAAACGTTACAATGTGCGTTCCGTTCCGATTATGTTTTTGATTGACGATCAAGGTGTTTTAAAAGAGGTCATCCATGGAGAACTGCCATGGAAAGAAGCTCAAAAAATCATTATGAAGTACCTCTAATGCGCTACTTTGGATGGCTTCTGATCTTATTTTTGAGCGGTTGCACTGAAAACCTTACACAAAAAAATCACATCGTTATTGGTGAGAATAAACCCATTCAAAGTACGTTTACCCCCAAAGAGGCACGTCTAAAGCTCTCGTATGAGAAACCGTATCTGCTCTTTTTCTTCTCCAAAACGTGCGGTGCGTGTAAAGAGGCGATTCCGTACTTAAATGAATTGGCGCAAAGCTTTCAAGGAGAGGTTGAGATCATTGGTATTTTAGGCGGAAGTTCACGCAGTGATAACGACATTGCCTTTTTAAATCAGCACGATGTTCGCTTTAAAGTCATCTCAGATCCGCAATCAACGGAGTATTTTAGCAAAGCCGTGGGTGGTGTTTACGGTGTGCCTCTGTTTGCTTTTTTCTCCAGTGATGGCAAAGAGATGAAACGTTTTTTAGGGCTTGTTCCAAAATCTCTTTTGGAGGAGACACTCAAAACGATACGTCCTAACGAGTTTTAAAACGACACCTCACGTTATAACTGCATCGAAAAAGCAGTTCTATTCTAATTGTATTTTAATAATCGTTTTTATTTAGACGTAAGGTTACTGTCTATATAATGCGCTCTTATAAAATTGGATTTAGAAAGGAGTGCTTATGGATTTATCCCAAATCACTAAAAATCAAAAAGCGCATATCACTCATATACACGCACAACATTCATTGAAAAAACGCCTCTTTTCCCTAGGTCTTGGTGTAGGCAAAGAGGTCGAAGTCGTCGAGACAAGCCTTCAAAAAAACACGATTAAAATTACCCTTGGCTTTAGCGCCGTTGCCCTTCGTTTCGATGAAGCGAAACTCATCGAAGTCGAGGTTGCCTAATGAAAAAAATTGTTATTGCCCTTGTAGGACAACCCAATGTCGGCAAAAGTCACCTTGCCAATGCCATCAGTGGCTCCAATCTGAAAATCGGAAACTTTGCTGGTGTGACGGTTGAAAAAGCAACTGCGCGTCTCAGTACTGAGGATTTTGCGATTGAATTTATCGACCTTCCAGGTCTTTACTCTTTGGAAGATTTTGCCGCGGATGAAAAAGTGACCAAAGACTTTTTGCTCACAGCCGAATACGACCTGATCTTAAATGTGCTTGACTCTACGAACTTAGAGCGCAATTTAATGCTTACCACCGAGCTTATGGAGCTTCAAAAAAAGATGGTGATTGCACTCAACATGGACGATGAAGCGATCAAAGAAGGCATTCACATCAACGCCGATGCCATGAGCAAAATTCTCTCTATTCCATGTATCCGTGTCTCTTCTAAGACTAAAACCAACATCGATCTTTTGGTTGAAAAGATTTTACATGTAAGCAAAAATCCCCTCGTTGAGCCTAAAATGGTCTACAGCGATGAAGTCGAAGAGCAACTCCAAACCATCGTAAAATTTTTAGATGACAAACATTTTCATGGCAAAGATGCACTCACAAACCGCCAAATCGCTGTCGGGCTTTTATGGCAGAAAAAAGAGATGTATGCGTATATGCACGAACATCCGCTGTACGTTGAGCTTCAACCGATTCTTAACAATGCGCTAGGACACGTTTACATGTACTGCCAATGCGAGGAGATCGAAGAGGTTATCAACCGCCAACACAGCGCATTTTCAACTGGTTTGACTGCTGAAGTTCTGAATGTTACTCACGTTAAAAATCGCAATCTCACACAAAAAATCGACACGATTTTGATTCATAAACTTCTCGGGCTTCCTATCTTTATCTTCCTCATGTGGGGACTGTTTCAACTCACCTTTACACTCGGTGAAATCCCTATGGGCTGGATCGAAGAGAGCTTTGGCTGGTTGGGTGAAACCATTGGAGCATCGATCACCAATGAAGCGCTGAAATCACTCATTGTTGATGGTATCATCGCAGGTGTGGGAAGCGTTATCATGTTTTTACCGAACATTATGATCCTTTTCTTAGGCATTGCGCTGTTAGAAACGACAGGCTACATGTCAAGAGCCGCGTTTTTACTTGATGGCTTCTTCCATAAATTTGGGCTTCACGGTAAAAGTTTTGTTCCCCTTGTCACGGGCTTTGGTTGTTCTGTGCCTGCGTATATGGCAGCACGTACGCTTAAAAACAAAAAAGATCGATTGCTGACAATGTTCATCATTGGTTTTATGAGTTGTGGCGCACGTCTTCCTGTGTATGTTCTGTTTGCAGGTGCTTTTTTTGATGAAAGCATGGCAGGAAATGCTCTGTTTGCCATCTACATCATCGGCGCTCTTTTAGGACTCATCGCGGCGAAGATTTTGCGTGTAACGGCGTTTAAAGGGGAAGATGAACCGTTTGTTATGGAGATGCCAAAATACCGTCTTCCAAGCCTGAAACTGCTCTGGTTTGTGGTCTATTCTAAGTCTGCAATGTACATCAAAAAAGCGGGAACGTTTATTCTTTTGGCGTCCATGCTCATCTGGTTTATCAGCTCTTACCCTCAAAACAGCCTGATCGAAGAGGAGTACACGACCAAAATTGAAGCGCTCCAAGCACAACTGGATGAAGCGGTTTCCATGGAACCCGTAGCACCAAAACAAGAAGTGACTGAAGAGGCTACCGCTGAGCTAACAACTCAAGATTCCGCTTCCATCGAAGATACCATTGCCGCTCTTGAAAATGAAAAACATGAAAAATTGGTGGAAAATACCTACCTTGGTATCATGGGAAAAGCGATTGAGCCTGCGTTTGCACCGCTTGGATTTGACTGGAAAATGGGGGTTGCTACGATTAGTGGATTGGCGGCCAAAGAGGTCATCGTCTCAACGCTGGGCGTTCTCTACTCCTTAGGCGATGAAGTGACAGAAGAGGACACCTCACTTCGTGAAGTCATTGCTTCCAATATGAGTCTTGCTTCTGCGATGGCATTTATCGTCTTTGTTATGGTTTATCTGCCATGCCTTGCCGCAACCGCTGTGTTTGCCAAAGAGGCTGAGAGCATCAAATACACGGTGTACTTAGTCGCATTTACCTTCATCACCGCATGGGTGCTTGCGTTTATCACCTACCGAGTCGTTCTACTGTTGAGCTAAAAAATGTGGCTACCTCTCATAGCCACACCTTTACATGTAAACGCGTTTGAGCTGGTCGATGTTCGATCCTAGATTTAACAGCAGCAGATCGGCAATGACCAATGCCGCCATCGATTCTGCCACGACGCTACCGCGCACGGCGATGCACGGATCGTGCCTTCCTTTGAGATTACATGTAAGCGCATTTCCCTTTGTATCGATCGTCTCTTGGGCGATGAAAATAGAAGGTGTAGGCTTAAAATAGACTTTACATGTAATCACATCGCCATTGCTCATACCGCCCAAAATACCACCGCTGTGGTTGGTTGCAAAGCCCTCTTTTGTGATCGCATCGTTGTTTTGCGAGCCTTTGAGTGCTGAAGCGCTAAACCCTTCACCGATTTCCACGCCTTTAACGCCGTTTATCCCCATCATCGCTTCAGCCAACAGCGCGTCTAATTTATAATAAATCGGCTCACCCAGTCCGATAGGTGCGCCCACAACCTGCACAAGCGCCACGCCACCGACCGAATCGTGCGCATTTTTAGCCTCTAAAATGATCATCTTTTGCGCCTCTTCGACACTGGCATCGAGCGCGTAAATCTCGCTTTGGCTGACACGCGCAAAATCGTAGCTTTTCGCTTCAATGCCACCAATGGCGCAAATGCCGCTTTGAACCTTTACATGTAACGTATTTAAAAGCAATTTAGCAATCGCACCTGCCGCCACACGTGCCGCGGTTTCTCTAGCACTACTGCGTCCGCCACCGCGGTAATCTCGGATACCGTATTTATGAAAATAGGTAAAATCGGCATGTCCTGGGCGAAAAAGGTCTTTGACACTCTCATAATCACCGCTTTTTTGGTTTTCGTTGAAAATCACCATCGCTATGGGTGTGCCCGTACTAAGGCCTTCAAAAACACCGCTTAAAATCTCGATTTTATCGCCCTCTTTGCGCGCGGTGGCAAATTTATTTTGCCCTGGTTTTCGACGATCGAGTTCACTTTGGATAAATTCCTCATCGATTTCCAAGCCTGCTGGTACGCCATCGACGACACAACCGATCGCCTTTCCATGCGACTCACCAAAGGTTGTAAAACAAAAACGCTTGCCAAAGGTATTCATCGAACTTCCTTTTTCAGAATCTCCAACGCCAACATGGCTGCTTTTTGTTGCGCCTCTTTTTTGCTTTTGCCACTCGCAACAGAGAGGTCACGTCCTCTCACGGAGACGGCGATTTCAAACTCTTTTTTATGATCAGGCCCAAAGGAGCGCACCAAGCGGTACTCTGGCGTCATGCCAAAATGGGCTTGTGTGAGCTCTTGAAGTGTGGTTTTATGGTCTCTAAAAATAGCGTCCATATCGATTTTAGGGTACGCCTCTTCCAAAAGTGCCACTGCCAAATCCCTCGCCTTTTCAAGTCCTGCTTCGAGGTAAAGTGCGCCGATGATCGCTTCAAATGCGTTAGAGAGCAAGGAAGGTTTTTCGCGTCCGTTGTTGTTCTCTTCGGCTAAGGAGATATAGATGTATTCGCCCAAATGCAGCAGACGTGCGAGCTTTTCAAAGCTTTTTTCATTCACTAAGGAAGCTCGAAGTTTTGAGAGTTCACCCTCCGCTACTTCAGTAAATTCGTGATACAGATACTCACCCACGATGAGATCAAGCACCGCGTCGCCTAAAAATTCAAGGCGCTCGTTGTTGTAGGGTTGTTTGGAACTTTTGTGTGTCAGTGCCTCGATTATCAGGTTTTGATCCCTAAACTGATAACCCAAGCGCTTCTGTATCGCTTCTAATCTTTTTTGCATAATTATGACTCCATCAATTTAATTTTGGTTGCTTCTTCTTTAGCGATTTTATCGCACATTTCATTCTCGGCGTGCCCGTCGTGTCCTCTGACCCAAATGCCATGCACCTTATGGATTTTGGAAACGTCGAGGTAACGTTGCCACATTTGTGGATTTTTTACCTTCGCAAAGTTTTTGCGTTTCCATCCATCCAGCCACTCGTTAATCCCTTTGATCACATAACTCGAATCGCTAATAAGTGTGACATCACACGGCTCTTTAAGCGCCGCTAAGCCTTCGATGACCGCCAAAAGTTCCATCTGATTGTTCGTAGCGTTTGCCATTCCACCACTCACGATGCGCTCGGTCGTGCCAAACCGTAAAATCGCGCAATAGCCACCCGCTCCCGGATTTCCGAGGGAGGAGCCATCACAGAAAAGAGATATTTTCTTCATGATCCGCTTTAATAAGGTTGGTTTGAATCGTTACAGTGTCGATGCTTTGGCAGTGCGGACATCTGTAAAAATGAATCGGGAAAACGTGTTTGCATTCAAAGCAAAGGTACTCAAAACTAATACTTGCTTTCGTATACCCCACACTGTGGAGTTTGCCTAAAACATCGAGCGCAAACGGCGCTTCGTTCTTGGGTTCAATATAAGGCGTAAGACCTCGTGCCATCGCGATTTGCTGCACGAGAGGATCTTTACATGTAAGAATGTCATAGACCATAAAATCCACATACCACAACAGATCCATCATCCCTCGAAATGGCAAGGTTTCAAAAAGTGAAGGCTCAATTTTGATGCCAGTTTCCAGCATGAATTCAAATAATTTTCGCTTTAAAAAAGGCACTGTGGAGGAGAGTTCAAGAAGTTTTTCAACTTTTTCGCCCTCTTTGAGGCGACTGTCTTTAATCGTGCTCAGCGCTTTTAAGTAAGCTCGCTGTACACCAACTTTGGCACCCAACTCTTCCAAAGAGTCCAATACCTCTTCGGCTTTGGTGTATTCTTGAAGTTGCTCATAAGCAACGGTTAAATACTTCAAAGACTCCTCGTTGCGTGGATGCAGGTGCAATGACTCTAAAAAAACTTCAGAGCTTCGGCGAAGAAAACCCGCTTTAAAATAGGTCTTGCCCAACGTGGAGAGAAGGTACTGCTTCTCATCTTTGCCTTTAACGCGTTTGAGCGTGACCAGATAGATATTGATCGCTTTTTCATAATCGCCCCCTTTGTCATACGCATGCGCAAGCAGGGCTAGAGATTCGAGAGGAATGGAAGCGTCTTCGAGGAGCTTTTTATACTCGTTTTCATCGGTGACAATTTCAAATTTTTTAACAAATTTATCGATGCTTTGCTTCTCTTCTTTACTCTTGAAAACACCCCACCAATAGTTGGAAAACGAGATGACAAAAACAATCGCAAACAAGATAATGACGCCAAAGAGGGGATCACGGTACGCTATAAAAAAATTATCCAAAACGTAAACCTTCGCATGTAAGTTTGTAAAGATGTCTATTATACCAAACTTGCTATAATTTAGTCATGATAGACAAAACATCCATAGAGAATCTCAAACAACGCCTTGATATTGTTGACGTCGTAGGCTCGTACTTGGAGCTGAAGAAAAATGGCGCGAACTACAAGTGCGTCTGCCCATTTCACAACGACACCAGCCCAAGCCTTGTGGTGAGCCCTTCGAAACAAATTTACCACTGTTTTGCCTGTGGCGCAGGAGGCGATAGCATCAAATTTGTGATGGAATACGAAAAGCTCTCCTACCCTGAAACCATCGAAAAACTCGCCAACATGGTCAACTTTTCACTCTCCTACACCACCAATGAAGGGGTGAAAAAAGAGGATCGAAAGTTGATGGAGACGCTCAATCTTTTCTACGTCAAACAGCTCGATTTTACCCCTTTTGCTAAGGAATATCTTGCAAAACGAGGCATCTCTGAAGCTTCTGCTGAGAAGTTTGAGATCGGTTATGCACCTGCTTCCTTTGCCACACTGGATTTTCTAAGCTCCAGAGGTTACGCGATGAGCGAAGGCATAGAGTATGGCGTCGCAGGCGTGGGTGAGAACAATCAGCCTTATGCGCGTTTTATCGAGCGTGTCACGTTTCCCATCTATTCACCGAGCAACCGACTTGTTGGGTTTGGCGGACGCACGCTTTCCAATCACCCAGCCAAATATGTCAATTCGCCGCAAACCAAGCACTTTAACAAATCCCAACTGCTTTATGGTTATCAGCTCGCCAAAGAGAGCATTTATAAGAAAAAATCCATCATCATCACCGAAGGGTATCTTGATGTTATCATGCTGCATCAAGCAGGCTTTACGCACGCCGTTGCAACGCTTGGAACCGCCCTTACGAACGAGCATATTCCCCTTATCACGAGGGGTGATCCTGAAGTAATTGTGGCGTACGATGGCGATGATGCGGGCATTAACGCAGCACTCAAGGCTTCGTTTTTGCTCAGTGCGCATGGCGTCAAAGGAGGCGTTGTGCTCTTTGGCAATGGCATGGACCCTGCCGATATGGTGCAAAATGGTTTGATGGACGCGCTCAATCATCTCTTTCGAACGCCTCAACCCTTCATCGAGTTTGCACTAGAGCGCATGGTCAAAAAGTACAATCTCAAAGACCCTTTAGCCAAACAGCAAGCGTTAACTGAAGCGATGAGTTACCTCAAAACGCTTCCGCAAGCGATTCAAGAGAGCTACACAGGCATGCTCTCTGAAAAACTAGGTTTGCATCACAATTTGGTCAAAATCCAAAGCCATAAACCGCAAAGACTTGATAAAAAAGAGCGTGTGTTTGAAGATATGTTGGAGCTTACCATCATCAAAACAATTCTCAGCCAGCCCAATCTGATTGACACGGTGCTTGATACCATCGATAGTTCCATGTTCAAAACCCATCACGAAGAATTTTCGCTTCTTTTGGAAAATCAACTCGAACACCCCAAACTCAGGCGCATTCTGCTTTGGGAAGATATTAAAATTTACGATGAGAAGTCACTCATTGCTTCGATGGTCGCTTTTTTGTACCATTACTACAACGAAAAGTTCCAAGAGATCAAAACCGCGCGTGAGCTTAGTTACGATAAAAAGCAGTTTTTGATCCGCAAAATACAAGAAAAAATGATGAAATTAAAACAAGGTGAATTGGTTCCGTATGAAAGCATTAGTACTCTATAGTGGCGGGCTTGACAGCATGCTCGCGATGAAACTCTTAAGCGATCAGGGCATTGAAGTCATTGCTCTGCACATTAACATTGGATTTGGTATCAAAGAAGACCATTATGAAACACTCAAACGTCGTTCCGCCATCGCAGGGGCAACACTCGAAGTGATCGATGTGCGCGATCATTTTCTTCAAGAAATTCTCTTTAGCCCCAAACACGGCTATGGCAAACAGTTCAATCCGTGCATCGACTGTCATGGGTTTATGTTCACGGTCGCAAAATCCCTGCTTCCACGCTATGGCGCTTCGTTTATTGCAACCGGTGAAGTGGTTGGACAGCGCCCTATGAGCCAAAACAAAGACGCGTTACGTCTTGTAAAAAAGATCGCCAATGACATTGATGAAGACATCATTCTTCGTCCACTCTGCGCACAAGTGATGGAAGAGACCAAGCCTGAACGTGAAGGGTGGGTTGATCGAAGCAGGCTTTTAGGCTTTAATGGAAGAGGACGTCATGCACAACTTGCCCTTGCCAAAGAGCTTGGCTGGGAAGATTTCCCTACACCTGCAGGCGGATGTTTGTTGACCGATGTGCAATTTACCGCCCGTATGCGAGACTTCATAGCGCATGACACCTTTGCCAAAGAGGACATTGACGTGCTAAAAAATGGAAGGCATTTTAGGCTTCCTGATGGTGCGAAATTGGTCATTGGGCGCAATGAACACGAGAACGATTTTCTTGATTCCCTACACAATTCCAAGTTTAATCTTTTACATGTAAGCGGTGAAATGAATGCGCCAAGTTCCCTTCTTTCCAAAAATGCTTCCGAATCAGATGAAGCAATTGCGTGTCGGATGGTGCTTAGTTTTACCAAAGCCATTCCAGAGCAAACCTACGCACTGAATCTTGGCGAAAAAGTTCTTCATGCGATGCCTTATGCAAGTAAAGAGGAGAGTAAAAAATATCTTATATAGTTTTTTAAAGATATTTTTTGTACTATATTCGGTTATAGAATTACACTATGAGGATTATGAGATGGGCTTATCGAACAAAATGATTTTTTTAGTCGTGGATGATTCAAAAATATCACGAAAATGGCTTATCGAAATGATTCCAAAAAAGATCCTTGAAAATGCAGAAATCATCGAAGGTTGCAATGGTGAAGAGGCAATTGCACTCTACACGGAGTATCAACCCGATGTCGTTTTTTTAGATATTACGATGCCTGTTTTAGATGGTTTTGAGGCATTGGAGCGTATTCGCACACTGAATAAAGATGCACTGGTGGTGATGATCTCTGCTGATCGTCAAAAAAGCACGAAAGAGAAAGTTTTAAGCCTTGGTGCTTCGGCACTGATCTCAAAACCTATTGATGAAGAAGAATTTCGTACAACCTTACTAAAGTTGGTATTTTAAATGGTAACATCCTATTTTAACCCTCAACAAGAAGATGTTTTAAAAGAGCTAATTAACGTCTCTTTTGGACTCTCTGCCTCTTTAATTGGCGATATGCTCGACAACCATGCAAAACTACACATTCCTGATATTTCAAATATTGCCATCCACAATTTAGATGATAAAATCATCGAAGTCTTAGAAGAAGATTCTGAGTTTTACCTGACAAAGCAACGCTTTTTAGGCTCTTTTAATGGCGAAGTCCTTTTTGTCTTTAATCGTTACTCAGCACGCATGTTTTGCAATCTTTTGCTAAAGCAAGAGTTGAGCGAAGAAAACGATATCAAATCCTCTATTTTAGAGCTAACCAATATCATAACCTCAGCGTGTATTGGAAAATTTTGTGAGATCATTCATGGCGAGACGATCTTTAAAGTCCCTTCCATCGAAAAACGTGAAATCTCTAAGATGGACAAATACGACAAAATCGAAGGGTATGACAATGTCATTGTTATCAAAACTGCCCTTGATATCGAAAAAGAGAATATCTTAGGGCATATGTTTATACTTCTGAATAACGAAATGCTCGATCATCTCAAAAATACGATTGATAAGATTTAACAATGATAAACTGCGAAAAAATAATTGATTCAATTAATGTGGGTATTTTAACGATTGATGCTGATCTTAAGATCTACTCTGTCAACAAATGGTTTGCCGTACACAGCGACATTGACGCTGAACAGACCATCGGGAAAAATCTTCTTGATCTGTTCGAGCTCTCACCTGAGCACCTCAAATCTCTAAAACGCCATATCAAAGCGGCGCTCACACTGGGCGGTCCCTCTTTTTTTACAGCCGATGCAAATCACTATCTTTTTCCTATGAAAAACTCCACCACAACGAAATCCATTTTTGAGTTTATGCAGCAAGATATCACGATTATGCCTTACAATAGCGAGCAAAAGCAGGTCACTGTGCTTATTTACGACCAAACCAGTTTGATGGAAGAAAAAGCCAAATGCAATAAAGAGAGTGAAGAGCTTGCCAATGCTAACAGGGTTGCGAATGCGACGATTCGCAAACTTGAAACGGCTAAAAATAAACTGTTGAAACAAAAAGAGATCATCTACAAGCAAGCGCATTATGACCACCTAACGTCCTTAGCCAACCGAACCTTGCTCACACAACGCATGCAACTTTTGATCGAAAACAACCAAAACAGCGGTAAGAAATTTGGTGTTCTCTTTTTGGATCTGGATAATTTCAAAGAGATTAATGACACACTCGGACATGATGTGGGCGATATGATTTTGATTCATGTAGCAAAAACGCTGCTGTTAGCCACGAGGAAGAGCGATACAGTTGCGCGTTTTGGAGGGGATGAGTTTATTATTTTAGTCGATGATATTGGCGAAGAGAACAATCTCAATCACATCGCTAGCAAGCTGATTCAAGCCATCACCCAACCCATTCGCATTCGAAACTTCGATTTACATGTAACGACCAGTATTGGCATTAGCCTCTTCCCAAATCATGGTGTTGACTTTAACCAGCTTATCAAAAATGCCGACCTTGCCCTTTATGTTGCCAAAGCAGAAGGTCGAAATACCTACAAAATCCATCACCAATCCAAATAAATAACAGCTCAGCTCATGCTCTTTAGGGGCATGAGCAAACCTGATTTTGCAAACACTCAAAGCACCAAAGGTGCGTGGGCACTCTGCCCAAGTGTACCCAGTGTTAACGTAGTGTTTAAAGCTTTGCTTTAAACACGTGTCAAGCGCTCTTGATAAAACTCAAAAGAACTCTATATCATCATCATGAGTTGGATCGAGGCTCTTCTCATCAAAAATGGCTTCTATTTGAATGCACGAACTCAAAAGGGATGAGTCAAGATAGTGAATATCGCGTGCCACTTGGGTTATAAACACATTTTCTCGCCATGAAGAGAGATCGTGCAGAAGATTGAGCAGCATGGCGGAGAGGCGTTTGGATTTGTCGGTATCAAATTGCTCTTCAGTGAGCGTTCCTAGAAAATCAATCAACGTCCTTACCGCAAAACCTAAATGCTCAAACTCCATCAATTCCGCTAAAATTTCGGCATACTCTTGGAAATTTTCATAAATAACCGATAAATTGCGCTTATTGGGCTCTTTTTCAAATACTAAAATAGCTTTGTCGGTATCGTCATTAATGATCTCTAAACCATCAATTTTTGAAAGAAAGGAGATCGCCGTAGAGTTGATATAATCCACAGCACTTTGCACGTTATCGTGCGTTTTAGAGAGGATTTTTTTGGTCTCATCACTCATCTCTACACTACTTGAGGTTGTATCGCGCTTGATCTCTTTATCCAGCTGGAACGTGAGCATGTCATTGGAGAGAATATACTTGGCATTGGCAAAATGTTTGAGCAAAATATTTTTAATGATATTGCCGTTTAGTGGCTTTACATGTAAAAGCATCATGTAGAGTTTTTCTTCGCTCTCCTCCATGACAATACTGCATTCGTATTCATGTTTTAACAGCCATAAACCAAAGCCATAAATAAGACGCACGCAGTCACTTAGATTGATAATATTTTTCTCACAATTGAGCCAATAGTCCCAAAACTGAGCCAATGCCTCTTCGTCATCAATACGAAAAGTAATGTTTCGGTGAAACACATGGGCATTAAAAGGATTCAGAGCACTTGAGAATTTATGAATCTGTTTATTGCGCAAGGCAATAATGCGTAAATACTGTCTGATACGTTGTAAAAAATGCTCGGCATTCAGCGGTTTGGTGAGGTAATCTTCTGCACCCAAAGAGAGCATTCTGTTTTTTGAGGTATCATCATCAAGGGCACTAAGGGCGATGATCATACTCTTTTTATTGACCTGTTTAATGAATTGCGTCGCCTCAAAACCATCTAAAACGGGCATCATAATGTCCATAAAAATCAGATCAAAATGGTTTTTAACACACATTTCTACGGCAACTTGCCCATCTTCAGCTTCAAAGATTTCGATGCCATCCACCTCTTCAAGCAAAAGATTGAGCGTGAGCCTGTTATTATCATTATCGTCAACAATCAACACTTTATACATTTTTTTGCTCCTTTAATCTTTTGGTTAAACTAAATTTTGCGCCACCTAACAAAGGGGAATCTTCGATTTTATACTCTAATTTCAATCCTTCGCATAAAAGCTTCACAAAATGAAGCCCAATGCCCGTTCCCTTTTTTTCAATAACACCCGTTCCTGACGCACTTTGAGTGTAGAGTTCAAACACCTCTTCTTTATCTTTAATCCCTTTGCCATCGTCTTGCACCACGATCTCTATTTTTTCACTATCGGATGCTAAAAAGACCTCAACAATCGAATTGCCATATTTAATCGCATTGGAGAGAATGTTTGAGAGAATTTGTTTAAAACGGTACTCATCGCTCGTAATAAAAGGACCGCTTTCATCGCTTTGAAAAAACAGCATGCGTTTATGCTCAATTGCCAAGGCAGCATGCTTTTCAAGCACATCTAAAATAGCCTCTTTGACATTAAAAAGCGTCAAATTGTAGTGTAATTTCTGATGACGCAGTTTTCCAAGATCTAAGATATTGGTGACATTTTCGAGCATCGAAGAGGCACTTTTATAAATCTGCTCCAAAAGGTAAACACGCTTGGCTTTTGGCACTTCATCAATATTGGGCATGTGTTTATAGAGGTATTGCGAAAAGTTCAAAATGGCATTGAGGGGCGTTTTGAGTTCATGTGTAAAGAGCACCAAAAAAGCATCTTTGGCTTCGGCAAGCTGCTCTTGTTCCTGCGCCTTACGACTAATCTCATTCGCTGCGCGTTCTTGTTGTAAAAAGTTGGTAATGTCATGGCGAATGGCAAGATACTGAAGAATTTTCCCGTTCGTTTGCTCTTTAAAAGGAATAATAATGGTCTCCGCCCAAAAGTCACTGCCATCTTTGTTGCGATTGATAATCTGCGCACGCCAGACTTCACCTTGGGTGATCGTCTTCCACATGTCGCTAAAGACCTCAGGTGCCGTTTGTGGATGTTTAATAATGCGGTGATTTTGCCCCATTAACTCTTCACGTTCATAGCCTGTGACTTTCAAAAAATTATCATTCATATAGGTGATATTTCCATCAAGATCCGTTTGAGAGACAATCGAAAAATCAATCAATGTTTGAAAATAGTGACGCTCTGCAAGATAGCTATCATCTAAAAACGTTTTGATGCACTCTTTAAAATGGTCCAACACAGCCTCACTTTCATGTTTCATACTCAAATATCGCTCGCATTTAAGCGCTAAAATTTCATCCAACATACTCAATTGATCGGTTTGTAAAAAAAGAATTATTTTCACATGAGCATCACGTTCTCTGGCACGTTTCAATGCGGGAAGGTAGAGATGTTCGTTACGCGATGAGAGCGATCCAAAGATCAGATCGATCTTTTTTTCTTCCATCATCGTCTCAATTTCGCACGCAGAAATGTTTACATGTAAAGCATCGCACAGCTTCTTGGCTGCATTAACAAACACGGCATCGTAGGCTATTTCTCCGATCAGCAGTGCTGAAATGAGGCGAGGTTGATCCAAAAGGTGTGCAGCCATTTTTCTCTCCTTACACTAACATTTTGACAATAGCATGCGCGATCTCAGGAAGCGGTAAAACCTCATCCACACCACCCAACTTAACCGACTCTTTGGGCATGCCATACACCACGCAACTCTCTTCATTTTGTGCAATGGTTTTAGCCCCTGCTTCGTGCATGTGAAACAACCCTCGTGCACCATCACTTCCCATTCCCGTCAAAATCACGCCAATCGCGTTGCTTCCTGCCACTTTGGAAACGGAGTTAAACAACACATCCACACTCGGACAATGCCCACTGACCTTAGCTCCCAGTCCAATTTCAATAAAATAACTCGCCCCTGAGCGTCTTAACACCATGTGTTTTCCACCTTGAGCGATGTACACGGTTCCCGTTTGCAAAAACTCCCCATGACGTGCCATTTTAACATCCAGTACGCAGAGTTGATTCAGCCGCATCGCAAACGATTCTAAAAAACTGTGGGGCATGTGCTGTACCACTAAAACCGCAGGCGAAGTGGAAGGAAGTCCTCCAAGAACGACTTTAAGCGCCTCCGTTCCACCCGTACTCGCCCCGATAACAATCACTTTATGCGTTGTCTCCGAAAGGCTCGTATGATGCGGGTTCACTTTCATCATGGGAATCTTTTTTTGCACGCGTGCATGCGAGGCATTGACTACTTTTTGAATCAACTCCTCTTTAATCTCCTCTTTACCATCGTAAATATGCGAATGGGGTTTTGTCACATAATCGATCGCACCTGCTTCCAGTGCGTCCAAAGTGGTATTGGCACTGTTGCGCGTCAGCGAAGAGACCATGACGACGGGGGTGGGATAGTGCAACATCAGCTTTTGCAAAAAGGTCACACCATCCATGCGTGGCATCTCAACATCCAAGCAAATGACGTCAGGTTTAAGCTCCACAATCATATCGCGCGCAATGTACGCATCCGCAGCCAATCCCACCACTTTAAGCCTAGCATCGCTCTCTAGGATTTCTCGTAAAATGTGGCGGGCTGTGGCGCTGTCATCCACAATTAAAACACGGATCATTCCATGATCTCGTTTTGCACATATTTTAAGATAATGCGATTCGCATCGCTGATCATCATAATCCGTCTGCCATTATTGCCACCCGTATCTTCGGCTCTGATGGGGATGCTGTAGTGTCTTAAGATCTCTTTGGCAATCAGAACATTTTTCTGCCCGATGAGTTGACCTTCCGAATTGGTACGGTGAATGTTCGCCCCTCCAAAGATTTTCGCCTCCATGTTGCGCCGCAGACAGCCTATATTTTCCATATTTTCAATCAGTTTTGGAATCGCGACATTGCCGTATTTTGGACTCTCCAGTCCATTGCCATTCCACAGTGCTAACAAGTAGTGATTCATCCCACCAATGAGTTCGACTTTGTCGTACAGGCACACACTCACGCATGAACCCAGCACGGTGACAATCTCGGTAGGTTTAATGCCCACAAAAATTTCTCCAACATGGATAAATTTACGAGGCAGCATCAAAACTCTTTCATCTCTTGCGTATCGTCAAACATAAATTCATTCGCACTCTCACTCATCAACGCCTCCGCCTTGGAGGTATCTTGAAGTTTAAGGCAAAGATTAAACTGTGTTAAATTCTCGTTTGAGCTGTAGGTCACCTCTCCGTCGAGGGATTCCACCAGCGCATTGACGATGCTAAGCCCAAGACCTAGTCCATCGATGGATGTCCTTGCTTTGCTCGCATGCACACCTACTTTTTTAAACCGACTAAAGAGTTCTTTATTAGGATCTTTGATAATAACATCCCCCGTATTGGCGATGCTGATAAGCAGATGATCGTCTTCTATCCGTGCGCTTATCCTGACATTGTGTGTTGGAAAAGAGTATTCACACGCATTGGAAATGAGGTTGGCAAAAATGGTGTGCAGTTTTTTGGCATCGCTGACGATCAAACGATCCAGTTCAATGTCTGAGCTAAAGTGAAGCTCTTTTTCCTCAATCAGATACGCAAACGCCTCTTTTGCTTCTTCGATAATCAAGCGCAAATCAATTTCACTCCAGTAATTGGCGATTTCTCCTGCTTCAATCTCAGCTGCGGTGAAAATGTTGTTGAGCTGAAAATCAAGCTTGCGAAGCTCCATATCCAAAAGAAGTTTCATCGTCTGTGTCTTAGGCGAATCCTCATTTTTGCGCATCATCGAAGAGAGATTGAGCAGAGAACTGAGAGGATTATTAAAGACATTTTTGATTAAAGAGAGAAACTCTCCTTTGATGGAATCATGCTCTTTGAGTTTTTCATTGAGCACATAAAGCTTTTTCGTTAAAAATTCCATCTCTTCAAGCGTACTGTTTTTTTGATCAAAGCGTCGTTTGACCTCTTCAAGTAAAACCGTATCACTGACATCCTCAAAATTTCGTTTCATACTCATATTAAGCCTTTTGATAAATTGAAGCACTCTTCGATCTAAAATCTTTTTTCATATCCGTAAGCGCTTCGGAACTTCCTATAAAAAGATACCCATTTTTTGGCAAAATCGTGTAAAATCGATCCACAAGTGCACTTTGGGTTGATTTGTCAAAATAGATCATCACGTTACGGCAAAAAATAATGTTAAGGGCTTTCGCATCAAAAAGTGAATAATCCCCCGTAACGAGGTTAAATTCTCGAAACAAAATTCTCTGTTTCACTGCGTCACGAATGCGGTAAAACGCTTCACCTTCGACCATTTCCGTGCTAAAGTATTTGCGCAAATAGAGCTCGTTTAAAGAGAGAATGGCTTTTTGACTGTAAAGACCATTCATCGCTATTTTTAACACTTTTGATGAAACATCGGTTGCTAGAATCTTTATATCATACTGCGTATAATTGGGAAGATGTTCCATAAGAAACATCGCAATACTGTATGGCTCTTCGCCACTTGAGCACGCTGCAGACCAGATGCGAAGTTTGCCACCTGAGCGCTCTATAATGGAAGGAAGTTCTCTTTTTAAAAACTCCCACTGTTTTGCTTCTCTAAAAAACGAGGTCACATTGGTCGAAATAAGCGAAGAGAGATACTCTAGCTCGCCTCTTTTTTTATCGGCGACTAAATAGTCATAATACGCCCCAAAGCTCGAAAGTCCTAATTGCTTGACCCGTTTGGCGAGTCTCGCTTGCACCAGATAAATCTTATGATCGCCTAAACTAATGCCGATGTGTTGGTAGATGTATGCCTGTAAAAGCGCAAACTCTTTACGCCTTAAAACGAGCCGTTCAACCATCAGTACAACTCTTCAACGTTTAAGATGAGCGCTATTTCGCCATTGCCCATCACAGCACCTCCACTGACTCCCTCTGTTTTGGCTAAAAATCCACCCAATGTTTTAATGACCACTTGCTGTCTGCCCACCAATTCATCCACCAAAAGTGCAAATTTACCCCGCGCATTTTCAATGCAAACCAGCGTACACTCCCAAGGATTTGGCATGCCATCATCCAATTCAAGCACACGAGAAAGGCGCACAATCGGCAAAAGTTCGGAACGCAACTGCACAAATTCCTCTTTGCCGCCTGCACTGTGCACGCTCGTCTCTTTGGGTCTAAAAGACTCGGTGATGCACAGCGTTGGGATAATAAAAATCTTCTCGTTGGAGCGGACAATCATTCCATCAATAATCGCAAGTGTGAGAGGTAAAACGATGGAAAACGTCGTTCCTTTTCCCTCTTCTGAGCTAATATCAACTTTCCCGCGCACCACTTCAATGGCTGTTTTAACCACATCAAGCCCAACACCGCGCCCCGAAATGTCGCTGATAACATCGGCAGTCGAAAACCCTGGTTGCATGATGAGGGCGTAAATTTGGGCATCGCTGAGCTCTTCATCTTTTGACACAAGCCCACGCTCTAGCGCTTTGTGATAAACTTTGGCTTTGTTGATGCCTCGTCCATCATCTTTCACTTCAATGATGATAGTGCCCCCTCGATGGTAAGCGCGAAGGTTCACCATGCCCTCTTCGCTTTTACCTGCTTTGAGGCGCTCTTCCACACTGCTTTCGATGCCATGATCGATGGCATTACGAATGATATGCACCAAAGGATCCGAAAGCGCTTCCACCATCGTTTTATCGATCTCGGTCTCTTCACCCTCAAGCATCAGATGAATCGGTTTATTGACCTTTTTAGAAGAGTCCCGCACCACACGTTTCATCTTATCAAACGTGTCACGAATCGGAATCATCCGCAAACTCATCACACGGTTTTGAATGAGGCGCGTGATCTTGGAGAGGTTTTCAATTGTTTTGGTCACCTCAGCATCGGCAATTGCTTTAATTTTCGTATTTTCACCCAGATAATTTTGGGCAATCACAAGCTCGCCAATAGAATCAAAGAGTTCATCCAGTTTCAGAGCATCGATCTTGAGGAAGTTTTTAGAAACAACGGTACTTCGTTTGATCTCCTCTTTCTCTTCAGGCAAAACCACACTTTTAGATGCCTCAACACTCTGGGGCGCAACTGCTTTGGCGTGGATTTCTTCCACTACGTACTCATTCTCTTCTAAAAAAGCAAAAATATCTGCAATGCTTTCAGCCTCTTTTTCACTCGCGAGATACAGAGTCACTTCTTGAATAGCGTTACGCTCAACATCGAAAAGTTCTTCAGCACTATACTCAGGCACTCGCCAAAATGAGGCTAAAATTCTCCCTACATGTAAAAGGTTTTTGAAGTATAAAAAATGGTCAAATCCGCGCAGGTAAATATCTTCATCAAAGCGCAAAATGATCTTAAAAAGGGTTTCATTCGGGCGCAGTTCTACTAAAAAATCTTCACTGACTGCGCTGGGAACTTGAAAAAAAGCATCATTGCCAAACTCCAAAGAGAGGTCATTATTGGAGCTCTCTTCAGGGGCTTTAATGTCGTTTACATGTAAAAGAATTTGCTGAATCTTTGCGAGGCATGGCGTGTACTCCACAGGCAATTTTTCGCTCTCATCCACCTCACACAGCAGTGTCTCTTTGATGACATTGACACTCTCTAAAAAAAGGTCCACATCCACACTGCTCGGCGTTACATCGCTGTTTCTAAAGTAGTCAAGGACATCTTCAAAATGGTGAACAAACTCTCCAAGTCGCGCAAAATTAAACGCATTGGCACTGCCTTTGAGGGTATGGACACCTCTGAAAATTTCATTGAGCAGTGCTTTATCATTCGGCGATTCTTCATAATTGATAATATCGACATCCATCTTTTCGATGATCTCGTTTGCCTCTTCGATGAAGATTTGTCTTAGTTTTTCTCTACTCATGCGTTATCCAATTCATCATACCATACGACTCAAGATCAAGACGCATTGAGTCAATAAAATCGATCTTAAGAGAAGGTTTGGTCCGTTTGATCCAAAAAAGCAACGCGAAAAGTGCCGAAGTCGAAGGGATGCCATCGCGAGAGCGCAATAAGACAATCTCCTCAATATACCCCAAACGATCTTTGATGAACTCTTGAAGCGTTTTGACCTCTTCTAAATCCATCTCAATATCCAGTTCTAGCACATCTCCATCTATATACATTGCACACCTTTGTCACAGATCTTTTACACGACGCTTTACATGTAAAGGGAACACTAAAACTCTTTTAAATCATCTTCATCCAAAGGGAACACCTCTTCGTTACTGCGTTTTGAAGCAGAACTAAAGGTCGACTTTGTTCGTTTAGGAGCCATTGCTAAACGCTTTGGAGGCATACTAAGGCTTGAAGTCGAGGCACGTTTAAGAGACGCTGCTTTTGAAGCCTCTTTTCCCATATCGTACCCTGCAAGAGCTGCAATCTCCGCCACACTCTCCAGCATCGAAAGCGCTTGCGCATTAAGCTCCTCAGCCGCTGCTGCGGTCTCTTCAGACGCTGAAGCATTTTGTTGGGTGATTTGATCAACCGAACCCATTGCTGTAGCGATTTGATTCATCCCTTCGGCTTGCTCTTTAGCTGAAATGGCAATCTCACCAATCAAATCAGAGGTCTTTTTAATGCTTGTCAATATCTCGGTAAACGACTCTTTCGTACGGTTCGCCACTTCGGTTCCCATCTTCACTTGATCGATGCTCGCTTCGATAATTCCCGTAATCTCTTTCGCCGCTCCCGCACTGCGTTCTGCTAGGTTTTTAACCTCTTCCGCGACCACGGCAAACCCAAGACCATGCTCACCTGCACGCGCCGCTTCTACGGCTGCATTGAGCGCTAAAAGGTTGGTTTGGAATGCGATTTCATCGATTGTTTTAATGATTTTGGCAATTTTTTGAGACGAATCGGTGATCTTCTCCATCGCCACCATCAGGTCGCCCACTTGTTGATTGCCGATGCGTGCAGCGTCATTGGAGTGTTGCGCCAAAAGATTGGCTTCACGGCTATTGTCTGCGTTTTGATTATTGCTTGCCGTTGCTTCCTCGATGGTTGCACTGACCTCTTCCACACTGCTCGCTTGTGAACTTGCCCCTTCAGCCAAAGAGACTGAAGCAGAGCTAATTTGCTCACTCGCGCTTACCACCTGAGCCGTTCCCTCGGAAAGGGATTTGACAGAGTCAACGACCACTTTTACAATACTTCGGATCAAGAAGAATGCAAGAATAATACTAATGATTAAACCTACGATCACACCCACAATCATCGCAAAAGAAGCAGTAGAAAGTGAACTACTGGTCTCTTCCGCAATGGTGACAATGGAGTTAAAGCCCTCTTCTGTAATAGCATCAATCGCGATGGAAAGCTCCCCAACAACTTGCAAACGTTTCTTTTGCACTTCATTCGTCTCTTGCATGACCGCAACAAACCCTTTTAAAGACTCTTCATACACTTTAGCTGAAGATTCAATGGCATTAAGATACCCTAAAGCGACACTGTCCGTTGTTTGCGCCTTCAATGCGCTTACATCTTGAAACAAAACATCAAATTTTTTGATCGCACTTTCAAGTAACGCTGGATCTCTCTTGACCTGAGCACGTTGTCCATAGACCCTTGAGTAGGTTCCAATACTTAGAACATCATCAATTTTTGCAAGTTTACTGTAGCGTTGTTTTAATTCAGCAGGCGAAATACGATCATTCATCTCTTTAAAAAGCTGCTCTTCTTGTGTCTGTCGATACAACTCAACGCTTTTAAGAAACAGTGCTGCGTTGTTGACAGTCGCTTCATCAAATAGTTTTTTCTTAACTAAAATCTTCTCATTTTGCTCTACTGTGGTGACATACTCTGCCAATGCTTTCGCTGCTGCTTTTTGATGTTCCAATAATTTTTTGAGATTGTTTTTTTTACCAAGCTCTTCGACTTTAAGAAGATTGGCTTGAAGATCTGCAAAATTGGTTTTTGCTTTGCTTAAAGCCACTTCATCATCAATGGAGATAAAACTCAAAATGTTATAGCGTGCATTGCTAAAATTTTGCATCACCTGACTTGCAAGTGTGACTTCTGGCACATACACCGCTGAAAGACGTGTCGCATCCGAAGAAGCACTGCGCATTGAGATAATACCTGTTAACCCAATAATCAATACGATGGCGATTAAAACCCCAAATCCTAGTGAAATTCTATACCCTAATGTTGCATTTTTCATGACACTTCTCCTTTACGCTTCGCTGGCTGTTTTACTTAAATTTTGTACCATAGTGAGTTCCTCTTCACCAAACAAAGCGAGTAGGTCTAAGATCATGACCACTTTTTGTTTGTATTGCGCCATATTTTTAATAAATTTGGTATCGATGTGACCACCAAATTCGGGTGGAATGCTTAAATGCTCCTCTTCCACATTGATGACCTCTTCCACCTTGTCAACAATAAAACCAATCTGCTTTTCCCCAAGTTTGATGATAACAATCGCGGTATACATATGCGCAGGAATGGAAGGCATATCGAATTTAAGACGCATATCGACCACGGGGATAATATTACCCCTTAAATTCATCACCCCTTGAATAAACTTGGGGGTTTTAGGCACTGGAGTGGTTTTCATCATCGCGATGATCTCTTTCACATCGGAGATGTGCACCCCATAGACCTCCTCTTCTAAATAAAACGTCAAGAAACGATTGCTCGTTCTATCGTTGTGTTTTTTTTGCTCCATTGCTATAGTCCCAATACCATGCTAATCGCTTTGACCAATTTGTCATCGCTAAAAGGTTTGACCATCCAGCCTGTAACGCCGATAGCTTTACCGCGAGCTTTCATCTCAGGAGAACTTTCTGTTGTTAAAATTAAAATAGGTCGATTTTTAAATTTATCATGGGCTTTTAATTCAGACGCAAGATCAAGTCCACTCATTTGTGCCATGTTGATGTCACTGATTAAAAGATCATAATCTTCACTTCCCCTCAAAAGGGCATCGCGTAATTCAGCAGGATTGAGATACGTAGCAAGCTGAATAATTCCTTTGTTAACCATCTCCTCAAGCGCCATCTGCGCTGTTGCAAGAATCGTCTTGGAATCATCCACTAAAATGACTCGTTTACTCACATCATCTCCTTGTTAATTATTGATATGTATCCTACCATAATTGTCATACGGTCACATTACGGTCATATTCGCTTTACCTGAAAATATAACTTAAAGAATATTAAAAAAGTGTTAATACCGACGAAGAAAGGGTACTAAATAAGGAATTAATTTTGCTTAGGTTCTTTAAGCAAAGGAGGAATCATGAAACTGCATCTCAAATCGGATAGTATTACCATTCACGCTGCAGAGAACTCTTCACACTATTTACATGTAAGCCATATTTTGACGCATATACTCGGTCGATCCTTTTGGGTCAATGATACTCTGATTAACTTCGTGACGCCTCAAAACAGTGAACAACGTCAAGCGTTTTTAACCTCGTTATACTACGCCTGTGCCCTTAGCTCCAAAACTCACAATGCCTCGTTCTTAGAAAAGCTCCTACACGCTTCCCAAAAACCCATTCGACTTGTCAAAAAAAGGTTGATTCGCCCTTTCAAAGAGGTACCAATAGATCCTTATGGCTTGCTCAACGCCAAAAAGACAGAGAGTCTAGCCTCCATTCGCAAAAAATACCTCACCCTTGCAAAGCTGTTCCACCCTGATGCCATCGCCCAAGAAGATGAAACGAGTGTGAAAGCATCCACAACAAAATTTCAACAGATTCATGAAGCGTATGAGAGCATCAAAGCAGAAAAAACAAAAAAGATCGCCGCGTAAGAGCTTTTCTTAAGCTACGCTTGGTTAGAATCTCATTTCCACTTTATGTGGGGCATTAGCTCAGCTGGGAGAGCGCGACGCTGGCAGCGTCGAGGTCAGCGGTTCGATCCCGCTATGCTCCACCATTCTTCAAGCCATCTTCTTTACTCTTCCCTCTAAGCAATAAGTCATTTCAACGCATACCATATCTTTACATGTAAAGATATAGAAAAAGAAATGGCGACTCTAAAGCAGTACCACATTAGATTTTTTTGTGACAATACCGCTTTGAATAATCTTGCAATACATTCCACGATGTTCGCATATAAGGGTTGGAAGGGTTGTGTCAAATGCTGATAGGTGCGTGCAGATGGAGCATTTTTCGGTTATTTGAAGTTTGGCATCCCCAATTTGTATCATTTTGCCAAGAGATAATTCATGTGGGTCGAAGCTTAGGAGTATGTTTTCGCCCAAAGAGCCTTGCTCTAGCTCGATACCGTGTTGTTGTGCAATGTCATAAGCGATACTTCCCACTATCATCACAGAACGCTCTACATTTTTGCCAGCAAATTTGTCATTTTTGATGCCGTGTCCTTCGAGCAACTCCAAGTGCTTGACACGGGGTCGAATAGGACCTTTAAACTCGTTTGGAGCGCTAAAGAGTTCAATAAGGTGTAACATCGATCCATCCACCGTTCACGCGTTCTATCACCTCAGCAACCCCTGCTTGAACATAACTTACCCCTTCTATAAGATCACCTGTTTGCCAGCTCATGCTTTCCATCGTATTTTTACATGCAATGAGCTCAATTTCATACGCCGTTAACGACTTAATGCGTGCAAGCGTTTTGGCGTCAAAATCTTTTTTGATGACTCTTACACCTTTTGCGTAAAAAATGAGCGCTACTTTTAAGGACTCTGGTGGGTACTCTTTGAGGACGTTATTGACCGTATCCAGTGTATGGTTGATTGTTTCAAGATCATTGGTGGAAATTCTAATCACCCATTTGCGTGGCGCCTCAAAGCTAGGTTGAGGATCGCTAAAATTCATCTGTGCAAACAGCGATAGACTCAGCATCAAAAGAAGAAGAATTGGTTTCATGTATGGCACCTAAATTTGGACAAAGCAGACGCTTTGTCCTTGTAATGTTAACGTTTGTATAAAGAGAGCTCAATACCTGGATTATCTTTGACTCCGATGATATCGGGAGATTCCAGTTTGATACTTTTGATATGCTTATGATCTTCGAGGTATTTGCTCACCGTATCCCAGATAGGCTCGCCTTCTGATTGTGACCCAACGGTTGACCACCCTGCTAGCTTATACACTTTTGCAGCTTCGATCTCTTGGCCTGAGCTTAATTTCAGATTGGTGATGCGTTGACCTATCTTTTTCATAGGATCGATTGTATACGAAAGCCCACCTGTTCGCACCATATCGCCACCTTGTTGCATGAAAGGATCTTCATTGAACAAGTTGTCGGCAACATCTTCAAGAATAAGATGAATATCACTCCCTTTGACCTCGCGCAGATAAGTTTCAGGATAGGTCATCGCCGTTTGCGTCGCAATGTCTTCAAAGGTGATCGCCTGCCCCATAGGAACGCTGGTTCCCCATCTAAAGCCCGGTGACATGGAGATGTCGGCACCTTTGACTTCACGAAGGGCATCACAGATGATTTGATCAAATGTACCATTAAAGTTACCTCTTCGGTACAGTGTCTCATCGGTTGTGGCTATCTTTTTCTCTAACAGCGCTTTATAGGGTGCTCGAACGGTTTCGATGTAGGCTTTCATCACTTTATCTTCAGGCACGATGTCAGAGAAAACAGGTAAAAGGGTATACCTAAAATCAGTGACTTTTTTGTTCTTAATCTCCAAATCTAATACGGATATAAATTTGCCGTTGGAGCCAGAGTTCATCACGTACGTTGTACCCGCTGCATTTTTCACAGGGTATGCTTCAGGTACGCCATCGTGCGTGTGTCCGCCTAAAATGAAGTCGATGCCACTGACTACTTCTGCCATTTTCTTATCGACATCGTACCCATTGTGAGACAAGCAGATGATCGCATCGGGTTTCTGTTTTTCTTGGATGGTGTTGATGAGCTCTTGCATCTCTTCAGGCTTAATGCCAAATGACCAGTTAGGGATAAAACGTTGAGGATTGGCAATAGTGGTGTACGGAAAGGCTTGTCCAATCACAGCAACTCTGTTGTTACCCATTTTCTTCATCGTATAGGGCTTAAACATTCTTCCGCTGTCTTCATCAAAGACATTTGCAACGGAGCCTTCCATCAAAGCTTCTTCTTTGACAAAGACATTTTGCGCAATGAATTCTGATTTGAGAAGCTTAATGTTGTCCATAATTTCCTGTTGGGTGTATGTAAACTCCCAGTGCCCCGTGCAGACATCAACCCCTAAGATATTGAGGGCTTCGACCATATCTTTTCCACGGGTTTGAAGCGATGTCCAACTCCCTTGCCACGTATCGCCACCATCCAAAAAGAGCGTTTTATCTTTGCCAAAATTCCCGCTAAGGTGCTCCACTAAGGTTTTAATTTGAGCAAAACCACCCACACGATTGAACCGTTTGGCATTGTCGTCGTAATTCAGACAGGTCAGCGCATACTCCATTTTGCTTCCACTGGTGATGCCATAGCGCTTCGCAAAGTTGGAGCCTACGATATGAGGAGGCTTTCCAAAATTAGAGCCATAGCCCAAATTGACACTGGGTTCTCTAAAATAAACCGGCATCAATTGGGCATGCGTATCGGTGATATGCAAAAATCTAGCATTGCCAAAATTTTCGAGATTGTAATAATCCTCAAGCTTATCAATCCCGTATAATTTCTTATGCGACTTTGCAAAGACTTGCGTTCCACCAAGCCCTAAGATGGACAAAAGGTAGAAAAATTCTCTTCTGTTTAATGAACTCATGAACGCTCCCTTTTATTTTACGACGACAGCTTGCCACGTTTTATCATACTCAGCCGATTCTTGAAGCGCAATGTCAGACTCCAATTTAGCACGATTTGCTAAGTCAATCGCCTCTTGATATTTAGCCTCTTTTGACATCACTTTAGCCTTGGCTATGAACTCATGGGTTTTTCTCCATGCCACATTGGCATGAATGGCTTCGCCATAGCGCGCTTCTGCAGCAGCAATTGCCATATCAGCACTTTGCTGCGAAACTTCGCTCGACGCATTGGCTGTTGAAAGTAGTACCATGACTACGGCGTTGATAAGTAAAAATATCTTTTTCATCATTATCTCCTCTACTTTCGTGTGTCTGGGCCATCTATCTTAAGCCCATTTGACATGTATGTTAGAAAATACTCTAAGTTTCGAAGCTCTTTGGATTGCATTTTTGGAGCTAGTGAACCCGTGTCTTCGATACACCCTTGCAATCTTCGCTGAAGCGTACCAATCGCTCCCCACTTCAGTCTGTAAACAGGAAAATGCGTTACCGAACCCAGTGTTGGACTTAAAGCTTCTGCTCTAATTCTCTGTCCTGAACCTGCAATATGACATTCAGCGCAATTCAGCGCAAAATAACCCCGTTGTTTATAAAACTCTTTTTTACCATCATCATACGCTTCCATCGCTTCTTTGGTTGGAATTTTAATGGCGAGAGGTTTGCCTCGTGACTCGAATGCCATATACCCCATAATTTTTGCAATATCATCTTGTTCATATTTCAATGCGTTTTCACCATTTTTAACACGACATTCATTGATGGCAACTTCTAGCGTTACAACCTCTTTTTTGGTCGTATCAAACAGTGGATAGATATCTCTAACTGCAGGATTTGGGAAACAATCCGCATACGATTTACCATTGGCAAATTTTTTATAAAACAACTCTTTTCCCTCATCCAAGGCTATCTCATAAGGAGGAAATTCATTGATTTCAGCTAGTTGTTCTTTGGTTGGTCTATACCAAGAAGCTGTCCCATGAGCAAAATCTTCTAATTTCACAGGATAGATATAATCTTTTTTAATCTCTTCAGGATCAACATACGGAAAATAACTAGCAGATTTTCCCAGTGGATCGCTAAATTTGGTTAAAAAATAGTTTTGCATAGCAAGCCTATCTTTCTCGGCTTGCACATCAAATGCCCCTGCACTTAAAAAGGCACATAGCACTGTTGATGCTACGATAATTTTTTCGATTGCTTTTAACATTGTTCCACCTTTTTTATTTTAGCTCCTGACACGCTTTTAAAGCAAAGCTCTAAAAGCTACGCTAACGCTGTGTTCTCCTCGGCGGAGTGCCCGCGCACCTTTGGTGCTTTTTTCTTTAGCTCCTGACACACTTTTAAAACAAAGCTCTGAAAGCTATGCTAACGCTGAGTTTTCTTCGGCAGAAAGCTCACGCACCTTAGTACTTCTTTCTTTAGCTCCTGACACGCTTTTAAAGCAAAGCTCTAAAAGCTACAAAGTTTATTTGAGATCAAACTCACCTTGTTCTGTTTCGCCCGTGTTGTCTTTCCATGAGACATCAATTTTATCGCCTACTTTGGCACCTTTAAACATAAACTTTATAAAAGGGTTTTCTGAAATACCCACGCTTGGATACATGGTATAAACGGTTTTCCCGCCATGCTTAACCAATAACTCTTGGATATATTTAGCTGTTTTATTGGTTTTTGCATTGACCATTTGCATCGGATGTTTTATGAGAAGTTTGACTTCTGCTACGTCATCTTTGACTTTTGCTATTACTTTGATTCCCATTGTATTTCTCCATTTAAGTATTTATAATATTTTTCGTGCATTGCTGTGAAAGGTTTTATCAACCACCACATCCACCAACAGTCACTTTAACCTCTTTGGTTGCCGTATGAAGTGTGCCATCTTTTGTTTTGACCACTAAAACAACATTACTCGTCTCACCCATTCGTATACGTGTTGAAAAATCAGGGATGGTATTTTCATTGATTTGCCAAACCGCAATGAGTGGGTAAGGGTTTTTCTCAACAAAAAGGGACATCTCTACAACATCGGGTAGTGTCGTTGAAATCGTCACAGGAACAGCTCCACCATTTTCTGCTATATCAGGAACTTTGAGTTCAACCTTGCTGTCTGCTGCTGATTTGGCTTGTCCATATAAATCGCCCATGGCTTCAGGGGCACTTTTAAACGTAAATGCTTTCGCATGATCTTCTAAAAACCCCGCGTACAGTGAAGGAGAAAGTACTCCAAGGGCAATAAAACCACCTATTTTTATAAAATTTCTTCGTTGCATAGTTGTCTCCTAAGTTTATTTAACGGTATATCTAATGTACGCAATAACTGCGTCTATTTCGTCTTTGGTTACCCTAAGATTTCTTCCCAATGGAGGCATCGTTGAGTTGGGGGTATCGACATTGGGGTCCCAAATTTTGTTGAAAAAGTATTCATCAGGAAGTCCTACAAAATTGGCAAGATTGGGTCCCATATTGCCTTCTTGCTCAATCCCCGAACCCGTAAGCGTATGACACGCTAAACAGTTCCCCCTTGATATATCTTTGTAAACGGCTTCTCCAAGCTTAATCTTCGCATCCTTGCTCATCTCTTTATCTGCGGCTACCATACCCGTTACAAGTAGCGCCGTACACGAAAGAGCAATTACTAATTTGATAGGCATCATCGTTACTCCTTTATTTACTTTGGTTGATCATATATGCTGCAGCTTCATTCACGGCATCATCACTTAGATCAGTCGCTCCACCCTTTGGAGGCATTGCACCCACTCCCATGATAGCGTTCTTTAAGACCGTATCCAAGCCTTTACTCATCGCCTTTGCCCATGCGGTTTTATCTCCCAACTTTGGAGAACCTGCAAGACCTGATTCATGACACCCTGCACAGTAGGTCACATAGGTTGCTTTCCCTGGAACATCGCTTTCTGCTTTGCTTCCAACCTCTCCATAAAAGTAGCGCTCTTCTCCAAATTCTGGCTCGACCTCTGTGCCATCGGTTACAATCCGTTGAATCGTCACTTTGTTAAGATCAAGACAATCTTTCATACACCGTTTATTCTGTGTATCGGATTTTCTTAGATTGTTGTATTCAAACCCTTTTTCGTTTGGCATGTGCACCGCTTTGATAAAAGCCGCATCAATGACCGTATCATCTTCGATGGCTTCTCCATTGACTTTGATGTCATTGACTTGGAGCAAGTAGCCCAAAATGCCATACACTTCACTGTTCGTAAGGGATTTAGGCGAAGAGAGTGGCATCGCCGTTTGAATGTACCAAAACATCGGTGCGATGTAAGGAAGATAACTGCCAAATGTCTTTAAGGGGCCAGGTTCTCCGCCATTTTGAGGATGTAGTTTGAGTGTGTTTAGACCTCCTGTAAGCACAGGAAATTTATCCACGCCCTCACCAAAATCGCCATGGCATGCGCCACATTTTGCGATAAACACTTCAGAGCCCTTCGCAACACTCATGCTTCCTTTTGGCAACCCTTTTCCATCCGGTCTGACATCGGTATCCCATGCCTCAACTTGCTCTTTGGTCGCTTTTTCGCCAAGATGAAACCCTTTGGCACTAAAAGGTGAAGCATACACATGGTTAACACTAAAATTTTGAGGCTTTTTGATAGCACCATCATTGTTGATTTTATTGCCGTGCATGTCTATTGTCTCGCTCGGATAGGGGTATTTATCGGGATTGGCGGGTGTATAGCTCAGTGATTCACTCATCGCAGAGGACGCGTACAACAGTGTTATCACACCCGCTATCGCGATATTATGCTTCATAGATGTGAACATTGTGAACCTCCCCGTTGCTTTTAACTTCCCAAGTTTGGATGGCATTTCGATGATACACCGCCTCTTTACCTCGTGCCGCATTGATTTGGGTGGCTACGGGTTGGGTAAATCCTGTATCGTCCGTTGCTCTGCTTTGGAGCATCATAGGCTTTCCATCCCATTCTATTTTAAGCGCGAACCTCGTGACGGCTTTGGGCAGTTGAATACTTGTGAACTTAGCCTCCTTCCATGTTTTTCCCCCATCAGTGGAGATATCAACATACTTTATCGTTCCTTTGCCAGACCATGCGATCCCTTCTACCATGATAGGTCCTTTTTTCTGACCAACCCAATTGCGCTCAGGACACGGCGAGGTAATGACGGAATTTGCTTCAAATACCCAGTTGTACATCAAGGCGTGACCATCTTTTAGCAGCATCGTGTATTTGGTGCTCTCTTCTCTGACCATCCACGATTTCGTGTCAAACTCCAATCGCTTCAACCACTTCACCTGCATAACACCTTCCCAACCCGGCAAGAAAAGCCTGATGGGATAGCCCTGTTCAGGTCGAAGCGCCTCGCCATTTTGGGCATAGACCAGCATCGCATCATCGAGTACTTTTTCTATCGGGATGGAGCGCCCCACACCCGCAGGGTCTGAGCCTTCAGGAAACATCCATTTGGCTTCGGGTTTGAGTCCAATATCTTCCAATATGGTTTTTAAAGGAACACCCGTCCATTCGCTACACGCCAACATTCCATGTGTGACTTGCAAGGAGTCCATGCCAGGCCCACGAAACTCCATACCGTTGTTGGCGGCGCATTCAAAGGAGTGAATGACACTGATGCTTGGGTATCGTTTAATATCTTCGAGTGTTAAAACAACTTCTCTATCCACCAACCCGTGAATCAATAAACGATACTCTTTAGGGTTAATATCAATCACACCCCCATGACACCTCGTAAAATGAAGCCCATTGGGAACGATGATCCCTTTTAAATCCTGCCACGGAGTAAAGCTAACCGATGCTTTTCTATCAGCCGTCAGCCAAGGAACTTCACGCCTAACCACATGTTTCTCAAATCGAGAAGGCATTCCATAAGGATCGCTGTTATTATCCCGTCCCCATTTCAATCCCCAGTCAGGATTGTTCGGAGGTAAGTTGTTTGGATTGATGGGATACTCAGCATGAAGCTGTGTAGCGCTACCAACCGTTGCCAACGCTGCAGCCGAGTAGAGAAAACTTTTTTTTAAAAAATTTCGTCTACTGCTCTCTTCTTTAAAAGAGTCTATTTCATAGGTATCTCGCAAGTTTTCCTCCCGAAGTATATGTATTTCAAATTTTCTAATATTATGGTGATTATTTAGTGACTACTCTTTAAAAAGCCATCGATATACGGTTTCACTCTTGGCAACAACACGACACCATGCCCATCGCTTGAAATCAACAGCAACGAACCGCGCAATGCCTCTTTAGTATACGCAATCGCTCGCTCTTGCGCACCCAAAGGGTCATCTTTACCTGCGATAAACAAGGAAGGCGCTTCTGAGTACATCAGCGATGTTTTGATAGCTTCCTCATCTCCACCACCTGGAGATAACGCGATCAGCGCGATAGGCTCAGCCTCTACCATCAAAGGGATGATCGCCCCAGCCCCAAGAGAGGAACCAACAAGGATCAGCTTGTGCATATCGATCTCTTTTTCGCTAGAGAGCTTGCTTAGCCACTGCGACAAATCACCCGTTATTTTTTCAAATCCCACATTCTTTTTGCTCTCTTCAATCGCACTGGCGATGTGATCCATTCGGGTATCCGCGCTAATTTTGACTGTGGTGCCATTTTTCATAATCGACTTACCATGACCTCGAAGATCCACCATCAAAGTTGCATACCCTTTTTGGTTAAACTCTCCAGCCATCTCTTTCCAGATGGTATGGTCTGCGCCAAATTGATGCGCAAAGAAAACGATGGGATAGTTCGCTTGTTTTTGCGCGGGATAATCCAACCAGCCGTGCATCACAAAACCATCTTCACTGGTGATAGTGATCTCTTTTGCAAACAGTGACATACAGGCAAGGAGTAAAAAGATGACTACAGGCATTGTGTGCTCCCATCCATGATGGCACCATCTTTTTTGGCAGCTTCACAATCTTTCTTCAAGAGTTTTGCACCGTGAAGTTTGGTCTCCCAAAAGATGGCGCCCTCTAAATTGGTGTGGCGCAAATCCACACCTGTCATGTTGGCTTGACCCAGTTGGGCTTCTTTCATCGTGACATTTTTAAGATTTGCCCCTTGAAAATTCACCGCCCACAGTCGTCCACTACTCATATCCGCATTTTCTAAATTGGCATTTTCCAAAGACATCCCTTTGGCATCCGCCCCCACAAAACGTGCATTTTTGAGGTTTGTACCGCTCCAATTTGAGGTATAAATAATCGCCCCTTCAAGATTGATGCCAATGGCTTCGGCATCGGAGACATTGGCTTTGGCAAAACTGGCTCCGCTAAAATCACCTTTATTGAGGGTTGCAAGCGAAAGATTGGCATTATCTAGCACAAATCCTTGCGCTTTAATGCCACTCAGATCTGCGCCACTTAAGTCGCATCCTACACACGCTTTGTCTTTCATCAGTTTATCAACCGCTTCGTTCGCAAACAGCGATGAGAGCACACAAAAGATTAAAATGACTATGTTTCGCATCGCTTATCCTTTACTTTTTGCTTTTTCTAAAAACTGCAAAAATCGATCGCTTCTTGTTCCACCGATTTGCCTCTCTACAATATTTCCCTCTTTGTCGGTGATATAAAACGTTGGAACGCCGATACGTGGGTATTTTGCAGGCACTTCCGTCTCTCTAAACTCAAGGGCGACATTGACAAAATTGGCATCCATATACGCGCGTACTTTTTCATCTTTAAAGACCACATTTTCCATGTAAGCACACTCGGGACAGCCTTTGAGATGGATCATAATCATCATCATTTTGTTCTCTTTTTGTGCCGCTTCAAAACCCGATTTATAATCATGATAGAGCTTTGGACCATCACTGGCTAAAAGCAGTGAGCCAAGAAGAAGAAACATCAAGGCAAAGATTTTTTTCATATCAAACTCCTTTAAAACCGAGATTTAGGAAAAATTCTGTTAGCAAACTGATGCCACCCGTCGCAATCGCTACGCCAATGAGCACCAAAAGCGAACCTGCCACAATTTCGATAAGCTTAAAATGCTGTTTCATTCGGTTCATCACACCAATGGCGCGACTCGTCAAGAGTGCGCTTAGGAAAAAAGGAACGCCTAGTCCTGCGGCGTAAAGTGTCATTAAAATCGTTCCTTGCATCGTGTCATCCCCAAATGAAGCCATGCCTAAAATACCGCCTAAAAGCGGTCCCACACACGGTGTCCACCCTAGCGCAAATGACATGCCGAGTAAAAAAGGGGCAAAGAAATTTAAGACATACCTAAACATGCCGCTCTCACTCTTTTTCATCCCTCCAAAATCTGCTCGCTGTTCGTAATTGAGGAATTTAATATCGATCGCGTGCATTACATGTAAACCAAAAATGATGATAATGACACCAGCAACTACCGCGACGTATTGATTGCGCATCCATTCGCCGATGAATGTTGAAGCCGCTGCGCCTAAAAGAATAAAAATAAGGCTAAATCCTGCGATAAAGAGTAAAGAGGCGGTGAGAACTTTGGTTTTTGTGCTTGAACTCATTTTTTCGTCGTCTTTTAGCTCCGCAAGAGAAAGCCCAGAGATGTACGATAAATAGGCAGGAATCAAGGGTAAAACACACGGACTTAGAAACGTAATAATCCCTGCTAAAAAGCTTACAAGGTACGGCGCACTGGTAAATGCAGCTAAAAGAGCGTCACTCATTTCAGTCCTCCAATTAATGACTACTAAAATGAGTATAATTGAAATATTTATAAAAATAACATAAATTTGTAACTTAGTTTTATATTTTTTTCTAACTTATAGTTGAGAATTGAGGGTGCTTTTTTTCGTTCAAATGAGAAATTATTTCAGCTTAGATGCCAAAACAGGCACCTTGCGTCATGTCATGGCGAAGTGATACATGCGAAATTTGCATAGAGTTTAATCAGAGGGGTCAAAGGGCGTGAGTAATTTTGCACTGCATTTGCAAAAACTTCAACCACTCACGCCCTATGTTTACATGTAAAATGCACACGCCCGCTAAAGCGCCATCAATGTGCGATACTCGTGCAATGCAAAATCATCCGTCATACCGCTGATATAGTCGATGATAAGGCGCGTTCGATAATAAAATTCTAAAAGCATAGCGCTCTCTTCGTCTTTTCCCTCCAACGCTTTCACATCGTTTTGATACGCCACAATTTGCTTGGACGAGATGCGCTTAATCAACCTCATCGCGATGAAACACTCTATTTTTTCATCACTCAACAACGCCTCAAACTCTTTACATGTAAGATTCATCAGCGGTTTGAAAACACTCAAAAGCCCATTGATGATCGCGTAGCCTTGAAGCTCCAAAGTTTGCACATCTTTGTTTTGGTAGATATGCTTTGTGGAGATCGTTTGTAAGATTTTGATCGCTTTGTAGTATTTGCTTTTCGTGTCGTATTCCAGTAGCGCAGAATTAAAACTGCCTTCATATATCGCTTCGTGGTTTTGGGTGTAAATATCGACCACATGAAACACCAACGAGGTCACAAGTTTGGCACGTACGAGCGTAAAAAAAAGATTGAATTGGTACGGTTCTTCATTCTTTTTGGCTTGATCGTACCGATCTTGAATCACTTCCAAAAGGTACGTCTCACCCTCTTTTTCGCACTCCGCTTTGATCAATTCATAAACCTTGTCAAGGCTCAAAATACCCTTCTCCACCGAGTCTTCCAAATCCGCCGTAAGGTAGGAGATGTCATCCGCCGCTTCCATGATGTAAGTGAGAGGAAAACGGTGTCCGTGTTTTACATGTAAAGCACTTTGTATCTTTTCAACAGCGCTTTTTTCACTGAAATAAAACCCTGGCTTTTTCATCAAATAATCAAACGGCTCGCCTTTTTTAGGCTTATCTTCATACGCACCACGCGTGTATTTTACCACCGAAGCGATTTGAGTGTAGGAGAGATTGAGGCGTTGTAATTTGGTGATGACACGAATGGCTTGAGCGTTGCCATCGTAATTGCACAGATCTTTGGCAAGCATTATTTTAAGCGCTTTTGTCTCTTCCGAAGTTGCAGGAAATGTCTCAAACAGAGGCAGCGCATTTTCAGCAATCCATTTGTTGATCGTCTGTTCCGCAAAATGCCCAAACGGAGGATTGCCGATGTCGTGAAGCAGACTGGTCATCTCCACCGTAGAGACAAACGCATTTTCAAGCCCTTCAAGCCCATAGGTTTTCAGCCCCTCTTTTTGAAGCTTGCTCAAAATACTCTTAGCAATAAACCGCGCAGTCTGCGATACCTCCAAAGAGTGCGTCAAACGCGTACGAATCGAAGCATTGAGTTCCAACGCAAACACCTGCGTACGCTTTTGAAGCCTCCGAAACGCAGGAGCGGAGAGAATGCGCCCACGGTCACTCTCAATGGAATAGTCCAGATTGTCGATGGGATTGACTTCTCTGGCGGTGGTGAGTTTTTTGCTGTAATCAATCATGGATGACCTTTTAAATTTATTGGCTAGAAGATGCCATGTTTTCTAAGTCTTTATAATAAGGGTTATGCGGAATGAACTTTCCACTTTTTTTCCACTTTTCATCTGCGTAGTTCGTTGTCAAAATGGTACCTTCATTGACCCAAAACTCTGTTCGATTGAACATGTACTTTGGAAAATAGTTAGGTTGTGTACTTGCCAGTGGGATAGCGTTCCATTTGGACTTTTTCGTTGCTTCGAGAAGATACTCATTTCCCTCGTTAAACAGAACAACCCACGCATGCCCCACAGGCGTTTTGCCACTGGACTTTGCAGTACCAACGACAACCCTAGCATCGTAACCAAGCCCGATAAGCCAGTCGGCTAAAAGCAAAGCATGGTCTTCACAGTCGCCACGAAGCTTGACATAAGACTCTTTTGCCGTCTGCCATACCTCTTTTCTATCGTTATACCCCACTTCGTCTAGTTGGTACTTCAATCTCGTTTGCAGATACTGCAAAATGACCCACATATTGTCCACTTTATAGGGAACAAAACCATTGAGGTAGCCATTGACAAAGTACATTTCATTTGAGGTGGCAGATTTGGCATACGCGAAGATTTGTTGGTTGTAGTTCGTGACAAAGTAGCCGTATCGGGCATTTTCACCTAACTGCGACACCTGCTTGATCTTGGTATGTTGTTTTCGCACAAGATCTTCCGCCTCACCCGCCTTTGGAACTTCGAGGTCATAATGGCGTGCTATATTTTGCACGGGTTTGGGTGTATCAACCTCCACAGGGTTAACAATAAGCGGCGGTAACGGCTCTTTTTTGCGCTCAAACCTCACAAGAAAAATGATGAGCACAAAGATAATGAATAACGTTGAAGTTTTCACGTTCAATGGATGCCCATACCAACTATGATAGCGATAAAAAGCATGATGGAAGAGGCAAAAATCGAAGCGGCGACATTGCCATTTTTGATCTCTTGCTGAAGGTTTATCTCTTTTAAAAGCAATCGATCAATGCCTATCAACAACGTCACACTGACAATCAACGTCACCAGTGTAAAAAGCAGATTTAACCCCAATGTCACGTACGTTGCATTTAAAAATTCTGTTTCCATGTTTGTCCTTACGATTTAATTTTGTTTGCTTCTTTCAATTTCCAAAGCACCTTCACCATCGCCAAAGTATCGAGTTCACAGTACTTCAACAACTGCTCATGCACTTTCATTTCCTCGTCCAAACTCTTTACATGTAAAGAGGCAAAGGTGTTCATGGCGTCTCCTCCGTTGTGGATGCCGTCAAAGATAAACGTTGCCTCGTAGATGTTTTCCACACCCTCATCAATATACGCTTGGGTCAGTCTCGCCATGCTTTTAAAATCGTGTGCATTAAAAGGTATCTCCCGCCCATCAGGAAACAATTCACACGCCAAAGCCCCCACGATATTACCCATCTCAAACCGCGCTTTGGCACTGGCACCCTGTGGGGTTAAAACCTCAGGTTTGTACTTTTTTAGCCAGAGGGATTTTGGGCATTGAATAGCTCTGGTGTAGAGAGATTTTGAGAGGGTCATGTTATTTATTTTTCACTTCTAACAACAGTTTGTCAAAATCACTCCTAAAAAGTCTATCTTGAACCACACGGTATTTTTCAAATTCGCTCAAAGCTTTTTCATCTGCTATCTTTTTAGTGATTTTTCCCGCATCGTGCAAAATTGCTCTATCATCAAACTCCAAAAAGGCATCTAAGTTATAGTATTTTGTGTTATAGGTTTTACCATCATTGGCAGTATGTTCCAAAATGGAACTAACAGACTCTTCAAAAACTTTGACTTCGATGCTGTTTTCTCGACTTTGTGAGGTAAATATCAAAAATTCAGCTGCCCCGTTTCTTATGAGTTTATCCATCTATCGCAACCTTTTTATATCTTCTTCGAGTTCTTTTAAACTTTGAAGTTTTTGCTCAACGTGTTCCATCTCTTTGTATTTGTTATACTCGATTTCACTTTTTGCTTTGGCGATTTCGTGGCTGATTTTTCCTGCATGACTTAGAAGTTCTCTGCCATTTAGAGAGATGACCATATCAAGCCTTCCAATCCAGTCTTTCATGTACATTGGTATTTGTTGCATTGCCATCGTTTCAGCAAATGCCAAATATTGCTCGACTAAAAGACCCAAGAGTTTTATCTCTTCTTCATTCAAATAATTTTTGGCTATGCTGACATCTTTTTTGGTTACATTTTTGTCTTCTTTATCAAAAGAGTTCATTCCTAAAAGAGGTTTATTGACATCTACTCTATTGTGTATGAGTTCTGCGGCGGTTTGAGAAGATACCGCCCATAAAAGCTTATTTTGCACTATTTTAAAAAACTCTAATGTCTTTTCATCTTTTGGGTCATAGTCAATGCTTGTCATATAAATATCTTTGATTTTTTGATAAAAAAATCTCTCACTAAGTCGTATCTCTCTTAGGCGGTTTTGTAATTCATCAAAATAATCAGGCTTACCATCAGGATTCTTAAGCCTCTCATCATCCATCACAAAACCCTTAACCATGTACTCGCTCAGGTTTTTGTTTGCCCACTGGCGGAACTGTGTCCCTCGTTTGCTTCGGACTCTAAAACCGATGGCTAAAATCATCGCCAAAGCGTAGTGGGAAACAGAGTAATTTTTCCCATCGCTGGCAGTTGTCAAGTATTCCTTGACAACTGAATTTTGCGCTAACTCTTCCTCTTCAAAGATATTTTGAATATGCAAACTTATATTTTGTTTTGAGGTCGCAAAAAGTTCCGCCAACTGGCTCTGGCTCAGCCACGCCGTGCCGTCTTTGGTAAGAAGCGAAACAGAAGCTTTACCGTCTGCGGTGTTGTAGATGATGATGTTATTTTCGCTCATTGGTCAAGTTCCCTTTTTTGACAACTATTTTACTCTTCATTGTTCAAGTGCTTTGAAAAAATTTCAATGTGAAATGCTTTGTGGCGCAATGACCGTACGCCGAAGCTCATCGTTTTTTTACATGTAAGAAAAAAAGTAGTCTGTCACCTTTTTTTGTTAACTTCCGCAAATAGTTGGCAGATTTTGAATGAAAATTTTGATTGACTCAATCCACTCCGTGGGTATATGGATAATAAAAAAATAAGCTAGCCCAAGAAAACCTATAGTAAAAATAACTACAACCATCTGATAAAGAGTTGTTAATAATTGTATATTTTTTAATCTATCATCAATGCCATTTTTTTCTTTTTCTAACGTATTTAAATCAATACCAGATTTTTCTGCAATTTTTTTAAATACATTCTCAAATCTATAAGCTAAATTAGCAATGCTCTTTTTTATTGTTAAAATCGAAAAAAGACTAAATAAACTCCAAATTATAATAATTGTACTAGCAATAAGTAATGGATATATTTCTTTTTCAAATCTAAAGAGCATATAAATGTAAACTCCAAATTGGATAGGTAGTGAATTTACTTTTGATAAAAAGTCTGAAAGAGAATCTTGCAAAGTTTTAAAATATTTGTCTCTTTCTTCTTCTAACTTTGAATTGAACTCATCGAATGAAAACTTGTTTAAAAACAGCTTGTATTCTCTATCAGTTTTCTCAATAATGAGTTCTAGCTTACTAAGTAAATAAAAAAATCTATCGTCAACTTCTTTTTTTTCTTCAACAGTTTTAATAATATTGTCTCTAAAAAAAGCAATATACTCCTTTGATAAATTACTCTCCATAGAATCATGTAGCTTTTTTAGGTTGTAACTATTTTCATAAAATTCCAATGGCTTATTTTTATAACCAACTTCAATTTTTCCATTCTTTTCTGAAAGTAAAAAATATTTTTTATTTACTTTATCATTAAAAGATATGACTTCCTTATCTTCTATTAGCTTTTTAATTTTCTGTGAATAGATTAAATTTTCAAAAAATATATTACACTTTGCAGATTTATCATAAATTATTTCATCTTTTATTACGATGACTTCTTTATCTATATCTCCTTGAAAATGTTTTATACAATCAGCTTTAGTTTTATAAATAGAAATGGCTTGATTCGCCAAGTTTATACTAATGCCCTCAGCCAATTCATCATATTGAATGCCCAACTCAGTCAATAATGTTGTTTGACTATTTAAATCATTAGACAAAAAGGTTAATTCATCTGTTTCTACATCTGTGCAACTAGCCAATAAATCAACTATTTTTTTTATAGTTTCTGTTTTCATTGCTCTATATCAATATCAGCATTAAGTGCGTTTAGAATTTGTTGTGCTAGTTCTGAAGAATGAATAACAACTTGTCCATCTATTATTTCAATTTCATTGGGGTTAAAACTACTTCTAGGTGCAGTAAGTTCAATATTATTTGCCTTGACAGAAACTTTATAAAAACGACCCAAATTAGCACCAGTTAATTTAAATTCTCCATCTATATCAACATTATTCTGTTCACAGTATCTTGCAATATAATCTTCATCTTGAAAGATATATGTACTTAAATCTCTTAAATTAACAACTCTTCCGTTGCTACTTTTTGCATAATCGAAAATAGTTCTTTTTAAACTATCTCTTGTCATTCCAGCTAGTAATTCTATTTGGTTTGCTATATTATATAAAGCTTGTGCATCTTTATTTTCTTGCTTTGGATCATCTAGCCCTATCCAAGCTTCAAAATAACTTGAAATATCTGTATTACCTCGAACTAAAGATATATATCTATCTTCTGAATTACTGTTTAAAATAGATAAATTAATTTTTGCACCCATTGCAAAGTGCTCAACATCTAAATATTGAGTAGAGTCCAAATTCCAACTTCCACCACTTGGAATCAGTTTAGAACCTTCTGTATTTCTTACTAAAAAAATCGCTAAAAATTCTTGTGTTGTTGTATATTTAGCAAAAACAAGATAACCACCTTTAGCTGGAGAGATCCCATCAATTTTATTTTTTAACTTTTTTGTTAAAACATCTGAAAAGTTTACAATATCAATAGCACTATAGTCTTGAAAATCCTCTTGAAAACCATCATCTGAAAATTTAGCTCTTTTGAGCGTTTTTTTTGAAAATGATTCTTCCAAAGAAGTAACTATTTTGAGTACATATCCATTAGTAGCATCTAATGTAGTATTTGACAAATATAACGTCGCCGTATTTGTAGTATTAGCTTCCTTTTTTATTTCATGGATAATAACAGAACTTAGTGTCATTGGATTTCCTTTTTGTTAGTTTAGTCTAGTTTTCTACATTAAAAGCTTCTGCAAATTTTCAAGATTTATATAACTATATGCGAATAAAACATTTCAACTTTATGGAAATAGACTTTTCATTCATCTACTAAATTCTGTCTTATGTTTTTACTATTTTCCCTCAAACTACATATTTAAATGACTGTGGGGCAGTAAAATTATCGTACATTTCATGAGGGCATCTAGGTGTGTCGTATTTGTTTAAAGATTTTATCTTTATAGCATAGCCTTTTTCTCTGTCTGTAAAATAACTATCGTAAAAATCAGCACTAATGCCTGAGAAATTTTTTGTCTTTTCCCATAGCGTTTTTGGGTGTTCTTCAAGTATGGCTTCAATGTCAAACTCTCCCACTATCTTCCCCACGGGCATGGTAGAGTATATGACGACTGATTTAATGCCTTTTCGTTTAAAAATACTTTTTCTATACTCAAATTTTTTATTACCGTTAAAAATTTCTTCTACAAATTGGGGCTTAATCGATAATAATACTTTCATCTACTTCTCCAGCTTTTATGATTTTTTTAAATTGTTCATGTGTTACACTAAAAACACCCCAATACTCAGGTGTTATACCAAAACTGTCAATCATTTGACCGTTTGTAACGCGTCTTTTAAATGCGACATTGTATGTCATCTTGATAATAAAAGGATACTTCTTTGTTCTATAGAAGCTTCTTAACTCATCGACTGAAAATATACTATACGGCTCACAATACTTTAAAAATTTCTCTTCTGTACTAAAGTCATTTATAGTTAAAACTTCTTCCACTACACAAATAGAGGTTACAACAGACCTATAGCGTGCGGCACCTTGTCCATCATTTGTACGATATATCAATAAAATATCACCCTTATGAAAGTTTTGAACAGCTTGCATGGCGCAAATATATATTTTATGGATGCTGTTTGTGTGAGATACATCTTTGAGTATATCTACACTTTCATTGTTTAAGATAGAATCTGAAAAGAGTTTTGTATGAAATTGTGGAAGAATCGACAATCCGTATATATGTTTATTCTCAGTTTGCACAATAGGGTAATCTTTTAAAATATCATTTTTGAGATTAAAAAGATTTTTGAGCAAAACCAACTCTTTACCATTTGATGTTGTCTTTGTACCGTATTCTGAAAAACCAAAAGTTTTAAGTAAACTTATTAGTGGCTGATGTTTATCAAATATCGTTACATAAATTTCATCTATTTTCTTTGCTACAGCAACATCAAATATCTTTTTTACAAATCTTTCTCCAAGTTTTGTACCATGTGCATCAATCTTAAAAGTGCCAACTTTTAATCTTTTCTTTTCTGTAAATTTTGGAACGATAGCTTCATCAATCTCATCTTCAATTTTAAGATACAAAAATGCCATTAGCTTAGTATTTTCATACAATGTGAACGCATGTTTGTCTTCTATTGCTTTTTTAGTGAACCAACTACTAAATTCAGAATAATCTTCTTTTAAAGAGTCAAAGAACGCATCATCTAAATCAATATCTTTAAAATACTGTGATTGAATATTTGCCATTGTAAGCCCCTTTTTTCATTTTGATATATGTTAATGTAAATTGTGAATTACCTTTGAAAAAATTTCAATTTGACATACTTTACAACGCTCTCAAACATATCTTTTATTTCTATCTCGTTGAAAAGGTACTAAATAAGATTTTAAGATAAGTAAAATGTATCACATAAATATGAAGTTTTGAAGTGCACAAGCAATTGCCTGTATTATTGAGAGTGTCTAAATCGTTAAAGCCTAAATGCGTGTCCGAAAAATGAATCAGTTTCACGGTGCTTCTTTATGATTAGTTAGACTTTTTCAATGGGTTATGAAAGAAGTCTGTTCGATTATAACCAATATTATTACAGATTAAGAGAAATTTATGATAAAAAAGGAAAGATTTGTGGAGGTTGGAAAAAAAGAAACGCTCGAACCGGGCAATTCGAGCGTTGGTATTACAAGTTGTTAGGTTCTACACAAAAAGGAGGTATGCGTCTTACATGTAAAAGTATAGGGCTTTAGTCTAAATGGGATGTGAACCGTTTGTAAATGAATCATAAATTTTTTTAACACATCATTTTTGGTTGATTTTATTCGCCAAATTTATTGCTAGAAAGAACTTTTTGAGAGCCTAAGATCACAGTTTGAAAGTCTCTCATCAAAAATAACATTCATCGTATCAACATCTAAAACTTCCATCAGTTGCATAAAAAATACAAAGCTAAATCCGCCTCTGTCGATTTTTCGGCGCAAAGAAGCTTCGGTGGTATCAATATAACCGTGGGCTTTAAAAAGCTCAGTGAGTTTGACCATATCTAGCCCTCTTTTTTTAATTTCGCCTTTGATGCTGAGAATCGCAAGTTTTGTAAAATCGTCAGTTGTAACCATGTATTCTCCTATAATAGTCTCATTTAGGACATATTTGTCTCATTAGAGACATTTAAGTCTTGACATTATACTGTATTTTCCTTATAATTTTATCGAATCTATTCAAAACTTAAAGGAGACGCTATGTCAGAGAAGTTTTATTCGAGAGTCAGTCGCATCGTTGCGGGCAGTCTTAATGCCATTATTGATGCCGCTGAGGGTATTTCACCAGAGATTATTGCGAAGCAGAGTATTCGTGAGATTGAAAAAGTAGCAAGTGACATCAAGCTTGAACTGGGCAAAGATGTCGTGAAGCAAAAGCTTATTAAGGAGCGAATAGATTCTTACAACGCTGAGCACAATAAGCTTCTAGCTCAAGTCAAAATTGCGCTTAAAGAAGACAGAGAAGACCTTGCGGAAGCAGGACTTGCAGAACAAATTTCAATCGAAGAAAAAATCAAAGCAAACCAAGTGCAGATGGACGCACTTCAAAAAGAGATAACCACCTATCAGGAGTACCTTGATAAACTCTCTGCCAAGAAAAAAGATATGGACAGTGAGCTTAAAGCTCTTTCGAGCAAACCAAATGCCATTGATTCCCTTGCAACAAAAGATAAACTTGACAAAGCAGAAGAGGCGTTTTACCGTGTCATGGGCGATGAATTAAGAGAAGCGGACAAAACAAGCAAAGACACCTCCAAACTCAATGAACTTGATGAATTGGCTAAAAACAATCAAGTTAGTGAGCGCTTAGCTGCACTAAAGGCTACGTTGAATGTTTGATATGTTTTGGCTCCCAGAACTGCAACCTTTCACAATCGCATTGATTATAATGCTTGTGATTGCCTTGCTTGAGGGCGTTGGTCTATTGCTAGGTGTGGGATTATCAACACTGTTTGATTCTCTTTTGCCCGATATCGACTTTGACATCAATGAACCTAGTGGTGCTTTAACACATTTTATGGGGTGGATGAATATCGGGCGTGTGCCATTGTTGGCTATTATCATCTGCTTTTTAACATCTTTTGGTGCGATTGGATATTTAATACAATCCATTCTATATGGCGTCATGGGAATCTTTCTTCCCTCTGCCCTTGCCATAGTGCTCTCTTTTGCGATGGCACTGCCTGCAACGAGGATAACCACCAATGCAATTCGCAAAGTGATTCCCTCCGATGAAAGTTCGGCTCTTTCGCAAGAAGACCTTATAGGCTCAGCGGCAACGATTACGCTAGGGCGTGCAACAAAAGGTTCTCCAGCAGAGGCTAAGTATGTGGATAAATACGAACAAGCGCACTATTTTATGGTTGAGCCAGAAGAGGGTGGCATTGAGTTTAAAGCGGGTGAGACGGTGATTTTAGCGAAACAATCACCCAAAGGCTTTTATGCTATTAAAAATACACTATCCCAATTGGAAAAGGAATAAACGATGATTAATGATACGATTATAATGATAGCGGGGGCAGCCATCATAGCACTTATAACGATTGCCTTGATTGTCGCAAGACTTTATAAACGCTCATCAAAAGAGATGGCATTTGTACGCACAGGGCTTGGCGGTGAAAAAGTGGTGCTTAATGGTGGTGCTATCGTTCTTCCTATCTTTCATGAAATTGCATTGGTCAATATGCAAACGTTGCGCCTTGAGGTGCGAAGAGAACAGTCCCAAGCATTGATTACGGGTGATCGTATGCGTGTGGATGTGCAAGCAGAATTTTACGTACGTGTTAAACCAGAGATTAGCTCCATTGCTCAAGCAGCACAAGCATTGGGACAAAGAACACTCAACCCCGATATGCTGAAAGAGTTAATTGAAGGTAAGTTCGTTGATGCCTTGCGTGCGGTTGCGGCTGAAATGGAGATGATACAACTGCATGAAAAGCGTTCCGATTTTGTTCAAAAAGTTCAACAAGCAGTTGCAGAGGACTTACTTAAAAATGGTCTTGAATTAGAATCCGTTTCACTCACAGGACTTGATCAAACGGGCAAAGAGCATTTTAATCCTAACAATGCCTTTGATGCTGAGGGTTTACTCCGCCTTACGCAGACTATTGAAGAGCGCAATAAACTTCGCAACGATATTGAGCGCGACACGGCTGTTCAGATTCAACAAAAAAATCTTCAAACAACCAAAGAAGCACTCAATCTTCAGCAAGATGAGGAATATGCCAGATTAGAACAATCACGAGAGATTGAAATGAAAAAGGCACAACAAGAAGCTGACATCAAGATAGAACAATCCAATCAAAACAAAAAATCTGAGACCGTTAAACTCTCTGCAAACCAAGAGATTGAGCAAGCGCGCATCATTACTGAGCGAAAAATTGAAGAACAACATATCGAAAAAGTTAAAACCATTAAGCTTGCGGAACAAGACAAAGAAATTAGCATCAGCAACAAATCCAAAGAAGAGTCTGAAGCAAAAGCGGTAGCAGATGAAGCACGTGCAAAAGCCGTAGAAGCAGAGGAAAAAATCAATACGGCTCGTCAAGTTGCAATTGCCAACAGAAACAAAGACGTTGAGATCATTAAGGCAAATGAAGAAGCGGAAAAAGATGCGGTTACGATTAAAGTGGGTGCTCAAGCAGAGAAAATCGCTGCACAAGATCGAGCTGAAGCGATTAAACTTGAAGCACAAGGTAAAGCAGATGCTGTTAGAATCCAAGCAGAAGCCGATGAAAAGCGTTTTGCCGTTCAAGCCGAAGGTGAAAAAGCCATCAATGAAGCCAACAATGTTTTATCAGCAGAACAAGTGAAAATGCGCATCCAAATAGCGCTTATGCAAGCATTACCCGCTATTATCGAGCAAAGTGTTAAACCGATGGAACATATTGATTCTATTAAAATTATTGATGTTGGGAACATGTCAAATGGTGCATCAAATACATCAGGTGGTTCCACAAGTATAGGAGAAAGTGATTTTTCCGATAATATGGTCAAAGCTGCGATGAAATATCAGGTTCAAAAACCTTTGGTTGATAAATTATTAAACGACATTGGTATCACCGATATTGGCAATCTTTCAGACATCGTCATGTCGCACAAAAACATTCAAGAGCCTCTACAGCCAAATAATCCATCTTAAGTAATATAGGGGCGCTTTTCATAGCGTCCTAATTCTTATAATTGATAAAGTGCGATTTTCACGAGGGTATTTTTGGGGAAGTAAAAAAGGAAACGCTCGAACCGGGCAATTCGAGCGTTTTGTATGAAAAATTGATACATTATTCACAAAAAGGAGGTTTTTGTCTTGGTAGTGAAAGTATAGGCTTCTTGTCTAAACAAGAGATGAACCATTGGTAAATAGATCCTAAATGGTGCACATTTCTCACTTCTTATTCTTTTTATGACCTGCGAAGGAGTATACTTATTTCGAGTATTTGTTTTAAGGAGTTATAGCAAATGAAAGAGCCTTCACATACGATCATCACGATCAGTCGCCAAATTGGAAGTGGTGGTGCGTTTATTGGACAAAAATTGGCAAAAGAACTGGGCATGAGTTATGTTGATCGAGAGATCATCACGCAAGCGGCGAAAGAGTTTTCCCTTGTAGAGGAAGACCTTGAATCTTTGGATGAAAAAACCCCTTCATTTTGGCAATGCTTCTTTCAATCAAGCATTTGCAGTCCTGACGTTTACCTTCCTCCGCAACTCTTTGTACCAACGGAAGAGGCGATTTTTAAAGTTGAGACAAAGATTATCAAACAAATTGCAAAAGATCGCTCTGCTATTATCATCGGGCGATGTGGCTCACATATTTTGCGTGACAACCCCAATCACCTGAGTATTTTTTTACATGCAGACGCTACTTTCCGCAAAAAACGTATCGAAGAGCTTTACAAGGTTTCAGGAAAAGAAGCGGAGAGAATGATCGAGCAAAGCGATGGTGAGCGAGCGCGTTACCATCAGCTCTTAGTGGAAAAACCGTGGAGTGATGCAAGCCAGTACGATCTGTGCATCAACACCTCTAAAATAGGGATTGACAGCGCCATCGCGCTGATTCGTGAGACAATAGAGCGTTACCAAAACCGCTAAAAGAGGAGCTTATGCCTCTTTTGGCTTTGGTTTGCGTGTTCGCTTTGGCTTCGTTTCAGAGGCGACGACTGTTTCACTCGTGCTTTCAGCCTTGTGAGCCGCTTTGACACTGCTTTTTTTAGACGGCTGATAAAGCATGTGATGCCAGAGTGAAAAACCAACCAGCGCCACACCTGCACCAATGTGAAGGTTTTTCATAACCTTAGACTTCATCCCAAAAGAGGTGCCGATCACTATCGCCATTGAAGTGGTCATGCCGATCTTTGCAACCTCTTTTTTTGTGTCTAAGTCCCATGTCTTAAAGCTTGGTAGTTTTAGCTCTTTTTTTGTCAAATTTTCTTTTTGCATTTTTTCCTGTCTCATACGTTAATGCCAAGGTTAAAACCGCGGCAATTCCAAGGGGAAAGAGAAGAGGCATGTAAATCCTTTTATGATATAAGTTATCATAATTATAAAACCTCTCCCCTAAGACTTAGCTTAGCTTTTTTCTATACGAATTTTTTGCATGGAATTGAGTAATAATCCAATCGTCGTTCCATTATGCAAAAAGGCTGTTTTTACAGGACTGAGTAAGCCTACAGCCGCACCCATCAATATAAAACTGTTAATACCCACGGTGGCATTAAAGTTACTCTGAATGCGCGCCATCGTTTTATTTGCCAAGATTTTGGCTTCCACAACCGCATCGATGTCATCTTTGAGCAAGCTAATATCCGCCGTTGCTTTGGCGATGTCAGCACCTTTGTACATGCTGATGCCGACATTGGCGTTCATAAGTGCGGGGGCGTCATTGATGCCATCGCCTATAAACGCGACATGCTTGCCGCTTTCTTTGAGCGCTTGCACGATGTTGGATTTATCGGTCGGTAGCAGTCTTGCATACACGGTGTCGATGCCCAGCTCTTTGGCTAAGGCTTGGGCTTTATCTTCCACGTCACCTGTGAGCATGACGATCTCTTTTGCCCCTAATTTTCTTAGTTTCAAAAGGGCTTCTTTGGCATTGGCACGCACACGGTCTATCATACCGATGGTGCCTAAAAGTTTGTTATCATACGCGATGTAGAGCAAGATTTTGCCATTTTCCAAACACTTCTCGATCTTGGCTTCGTGCTCACTAAAAGAGACCTGCTCATCTTCTTCCAAGAAGTGACGACTTCCGATGATCGCCTCTTTGCCATTGATCTGTGTGCGAACGCCATGCGCAACGATAAACTCTACCTCATCATGGTGCATGTGCACAAATCCACGCTCTTTCGCCGCTTTGACGACGGCTTCAGCGACAGGGTGGAAGTAGTGCTCTTCCGCACTTGCCGTGAGATTTAAAATCGCATCTTTACTCCACTCTTTATCAAACGAGTAAATCTCGACCACTTCAAGCTCACCGTGCGTCAAAGTGCCTGTTTTATCGAAAATAAATGTATCGACATGCGAAAGCGCTTCTAAAGCTTTCGCCCCTTTGATAAGGATGCCATGATGCCCTGCGATGGAAAGCGAATTTTTAAACGCCACAGGCGTAGCGAGTTTCAGTGCACACGAATAGTCTGCTTGTAAAACCGCGGCAACACTTGCCATATCACGACGTATCAGATACGAAAGTCCTGCCATCCCTAAGGTAATGGGAACGAGTTTATCGGCTAAGTGCGTGGCTTTGAGACCAATGGCAGACTTTTCATCGAGGGAGCTTTTGATGTAGTGTCTGATGCGTTGTGTTGCCGTGTCATCTCCGACTTGCTCCGCCCAGATGCGAATGCGCCCTGATTCGACAATGGTACCTGAGATAACCCGTCCACCACGCTCTTTTTTCACAGGCTCCGCTTCACCCGTCATCGAAACTTGATTGATCGACGCCATTCCATCGATGATATGCCCATCAATCGGAATCGTATCGCCAGCACCTACAATAACGATGTCACCGACTTTCACCTCAGCGGTGCTGATGCGTTTTTCGGTTCGTTTGCCCTTCTCTTCCACTTCGATCCACGCCGCTTCCACATTGGGTTTAGCCAGTTCTTTGATGAGATCATCGCTTTTGTGTACCGTGGTCTCTTCGATATATTCGCCAATTTCAAGCATGAGATTGGTGCTATTTGCCGCACTGTAATCGCTTCGTGCCAAAGAGACGCCCACCGCCATCGCTTCAAGGACTTTAGAGGTTAATCCTTCGCTAAAGAGCTCAAAAAGTCCCTCCTTGAGCAAAGGAATGCTCGCAAGGGTACTCACGGCAAGTTTGAGTCGCGGTTGGGGAATGAATGGCTGAAATGCCAGTGCCATACCTGAGCGTACAATGCCTTTCATGCTAGGCGCTTCGTCGTGATCATTGAAGCATGCGTTGATCGAAGCATCGCAGATTTGGTAGTGCCCAATGTCAAGCTGTTGGAGGTGTTTTAAAAGCGCCTTTTCATCCAAATGCTCACCTTCAAATACAACAGAGCCTATTTTAGCATTGACGCGCACTTCACGCACACCTTCAATCTTTTTAAGGTCGTTTGCAAGAGCGTGCGCATTGATCTGCTTAAGCGCAGGAGTCACATAGCGCAGTCGCTGGGATGTTTGATGAATCAGGCGTGTTTTGTGCATAAAATTATGCTTCTTTAGCCGCTAACTCAGCTTTAGCATCTTCAAAACGTTCTTTCATCTCTTCGATGCCTGCTTGGAACATTTCAGTGCCTTTGGCAATCGTTTTGAAAAGATTTTTCTGCGCTTTTTCATTGGTTAGCAAATAAGCACCTACCGCGCCGATGAGGGCACCCATGACAAACTGTTTGGTGTTAAATGCTCCAAAAAGATGTTCAGGATTACTGAGCATTCCGTTTTCGTTTTTCGCCTCAGTGGCAGGCTCGCCCCCAATGTAGGGGTTTTTGTCCAGTGAAGATAATAGTTCCATTATTTTGTTTCCTCTTCGGTTGTTGATACGTCAATCGTTTGTGTGCATGTGCATGTTTTTTCATACAGTTTTTCAACACCATAAATGCCTGCAACGCCCACAGTAAGGGAACCTAAAAGTCCAAGCCAGCTGTTACGTCCAAGTGCATTGGCTGCTGCAATCGCACTGCCCGTGGCGATGCCACCTTGAACGGTTAGTTTAAGGCTCTGTTTGATCGCCTCATCTTTGCTAAGCTCTGATTGTTTGTACTTCGTGTACGAAAGAGCCGTTGCTACCATGCCAGCCGCCAACGCACCACTGATCATATTGCCAGCGACACTGCGAGGGGTTCCTGTATTGATCGTGATTTTAGGGGTCATTGTACCTCCTCTTTTGTTTTTACATGTAAAGCTTTTTTGGACTTAATGCACTCGATGGTTCCATCAACGCTTTTCTTCATCTCTTCCGCGACCTCTTTGGCTTTGCAAACGCCTTGTTCAAGACCTTCTTTAAGCTCTTTTTTCTTAGTAAATGCAATCACAGCAGCGGCACCTGCAAGGGCGCCTACGATAAATGGTAACATGGTTTTCTCCTTAAATTAGTCTTTAAAAGCTTACGCTTCGTTTTTTTCATCATCAGGGGCGATGACACCGCCCAGCACACTTGCACCCACAGCGCCTATCAAGGCGCCTGCTACAAACGAAAAATTGGTGCTTAAGAGCTTAGTGATCTCCTCTTGATTGATCTCACCTTTGGCGATTTTTTGCGCCATGTGGCTGAACTCACCCCATTGTCCCATCATGCCTTCCAGCGCTGCCATCGGATTGGCTTCTGCTGTGTGATGGGGCGTAGCATGTGAGGTCACACCGTTTCTAAACGCGGGTAAATGGTTGTTAAAGGAAGCGGCTTGAAGCCTGTAAAAAAGGTCTTGAACCTCTGCAAAATCTTTTACATGTAAAAGAAGTTCGTTGTAAAGCTGAATGTTTTGAATCTCTGCAGCAACGCCCAGTTCGCAACATTCGCGAAGGGTGTTAGGAATGCTAATGTTTTCGGGTACCCTGCGAACAAGCGTGACATTGTGCGCTGCAGCAACGGCGATGAGCGCTTCTTGGTGGGTCTGTTCGGCTTGGATGCTGTTGACAAAAGGTGTAACAGCGCCAAATTTTTCAATGACCGCACTGTACGTCTCATACGCTTTGACTTCATCATCAAACGCGCGTTGCAACGCCTCTTCTAGCGCTTTGTTTTCGTGCACGGGTGGGGCTACTTTCATATCAGACAATCTCCTTTGCGAGTTGGTCTATGATCGTTATAATTTCATCAAGTTTTTCGCCTTTGACTAAATTTTCCCACAAATGATCGGGAAAAATAGCGTGGTCATACTCAACGGTTAAAGAGCCAATCATTTTGTTAATCTTAATCGATTTAATGCCATTAATGCGAGCAGGCAATGCTTCGATGTCTTCAATACCGACGTGATGCTTATGCTCTTTAATCTTAGGACTCACGCGCAAACGAATGCGCCCTTTGATGTGATGAACAATGGAAAAATAGCCTCCAAGTTCAACTAGTTTTTCTGCTGTAACGTTCATAACTTTCCTTTGATAATTACATTGTAAGGTGGGAAGAATAAATATTAGCTTAATATTTTTTAAGAATTATTATCAATGGTCCAAGCCATGCGAGAAGAGTTTGCCATGATACCAATTTAGTAGTTTTGAGCGATTACATGTAAGCTTTTGAACATGGCTTTTAATGGCTATTTTGAGCATTGTGGCACCTTTCGCAGACACCATACAATGTCAGCGTATGATGGGTTCCTGTAAATTTATGGGAGGCGAGTATTTCGTTTTGTTCCGCTTCGATGGCGGTATCGCAAAAACGGATGATGGCGCCACAGGTGAGGCAGACCAAGTGGTCATGATGCACGGCGCGTTTTAGTTTGTATTTTTTCATCTTTGAAGGGTAACTGAGCACCGTACTGACCATATCAAGGCTCTCAAAAAACGCCAGAATTTTATAAATGGTGGCAAGAGAAATCCGCATACACTGCTTCGTGTAAAGCTGCTGATGGATCTGTTCAGCACTCATGTAAGCATCGCACTCATAGAGTGCTCGAAGAAGAAGTTCGCGTTTTGCGGAATGGCGAATCCCTGCTTTGGCAGTCAGTTTTAAAAAGTGGGTGTAAAAGTGTTCAAACGAAGAAGAGCAAAAATTCTCTTGCTCTTCTAAAAGGTTCGCTGACAACCGCTTTCCTTAAAAAGTATAAGCGATGTGCGCTTTAAAAGCATCGTAACTTTGAGCGTTGTCATCGTTGTCAATGTTCACGTAGATCAAAGAGGCTTCAAGATTTTTAACAATCTCATAACCAACGCTTAGATCAAGCTCTTTTTCTTTGAATTTTAAACCTGCGTCTTCATACTTGGTTTGACCGTACAGTGCAGAGAGTTTGACCCCTTCAAGTTCGTATTCGGCGCGAACATACGGTGTTTTAGCATCGGTTGCAAAGACATAATTTCCCTCTTCAAACGGAGATTGATCGCCAAATGACTCAATGCCACCTGTTCCGTCTTTATCGGTTTTCATGTAGCCAAGACCGAGGTTGAGTCCTGCAACTTCCACACCTTGTTCCAATTGCATAAAAGAGCCATCTTTGACATCGACCACATCGCTACTTACGCTGACATAATGTGCGATCGTTGTGGTTTTAACCTCTTCGCTTGGCTCTAAGTTCAGTGTTGCTTTCAAACCATACGCACTTAAAAGGTCACTCCCGTAATATAGATAAGGATTAAGCTCCAAAGCCTCGATCGGTGTGTATTTGGCTTCGAGCATGTAGATGCCATCATTGCCGTTCATTTTTGTAAAAGATTCCGAAATTTCATCGATGTCAATGACCGCTTGTCTGCGCGCCCATACCATGCTGAGCACTAAGTTTTCCACCGCAGTGATTTCAGCGCTGACGCCATCAACGTAATCCGTTAACCAGTTAAAATCCACCGCTTGGCGACCCAGAACAAGCGCACCTAAGCCTTCGTGTTCCACTTTGATGTACGCTTCAGAAAGTGCGCTGCGATCAGCGATGGCATTTTTAAAATCGTCATCGTTTTTTTCGCTGGTTTTCATACTGCCCCAACCCGAAACACCTAGGCTTACACCATTATAAGGTGCGGTGACAAAACCCACATTCAAATAGCCATTGGAAAAACCATCATCGACGCTGCCGCCTTTACGATCGTTATTAACGCCAAACCAGCCCACGGTTCCTGTAAGTTCACCTTGCGTGAAAACCTCTTCTAAATTGGTTGCTTCTGCAGCAAAACCCAGTGAACTCCCCAAAACAACCGCCGCGACAATACGTGAAAAATGTATTTTCATCCATGCTCCTTTATGATGATAACTATTATCGAATCATAGCGAAAGGAGCTTAATATTTTATAACATGATACTTATTATCAAATATTTATCTGGGCATTTTGCGTCTGCGATAGCCATAAACTCGGTAAGCGCTTATCCCAAGAAAGAGTGCGAAAAACCCCAAGGAGACGAACCACATCGTGCGAAACGCTCTCTCTTTTTGTGACGTCGCTACCTTTTGAAAGCCATTTTGTGGAGAGGGTCCCTCTTCCACGACGTCCTGATCACCCACGTAGAGATAAACCCAATAAGACTCCTGCGGAATCTTTACATGTAAAGGTTTCCCCACCTCTAAAAAGAGCTCTAAAAGCACGCGCTTGTCGATCATAGAGATGAGTGCGACTTTGTTGCCTTCGAGTTTTTTACCTGAACCTTTCATCTTGCCTTCGATTGCAATCGTGTCGTTTTCAAGAGGCGTGAGCAGAAGGGTGATTCCTTCAATTTTATGCGCCCAAAGGTGTGTCGCTAAAAGAGCGATAAAACACAATTTAATACCCATCAAAGACTCCTTTGCGCTCATAACGGTAAAAAAGCTCTTTTTTCTCAACTGCTTTTGCCAACACAAAACAGAGCAAGGCACTGAGCAAAAACATGACATCCATGCCAAAAAGCGTCCATGCCCCTTTTTCAAAACTATCCCAGATGAAAAACCCACTTTTAAGCCCATGAAACAGCACAGCAAGCACCAAAAGCCACAAGGTGCTTTTCAGCATACGTCCAATGATCGTAACAATGGCGCGCTCAAACACCGTGTAAAAGAGCCAAAACGACCAAAACGCATAAAAAGCGCCTCGTATCCACACCTCTTTATCGAAAAGATCAAACGCTAAAAGCCACTGCAAAAAAAGCACCAGCGCACTGCTAGGCAAAATGCCAATGAGCACAGCGATGCTAACACGGTTGGTAAGATCCCCCAGCCACCCTTTTTGATGCAGATTTTTCTCCGCCCACAAAAGATAGCCTGTTACCAAACAAAACGCTAATGCGACACCAAAACAGGCTAAAACAATGCGCACGCCTAGCGTCTCATCGGGCACAAAGTGAAGGTAGTAAAAAAGGGAAAGCGCTTGGTTGATGCCATGCGTGTTTTCCAAACCACGCTTCTCCACCACGACGCCACTTCGTGCATCAAGGGTGATACTAAGCCGATTGATTCGCCCTGATTGAGCCACACTGTTTTTATCGAACCCACGAAAGCGTACTTTTGCCGCGTCGGTTCCATAGTGATAGAGCGTTGCATTGGTAATTTCAAGACTGGGGTAATGCTCGTTCGCGATGGCACGCAGTGTTGAAAAAGGAAGCATAATTGCCTTGGTTTCAGAGCTTTTATAAACGGGTTGCGCAAAGATGATGGGGCTCACAAGTTTGCGCATATTGCTCTCCTCTTTGCTGCTTGCACTCCAAGCAAAAGGGTGAGAATAAGAGAGCATTAAGCCCAAAAAGGCTCCCGTGCAAGCAAACACAAGCGCGTAGGGAATGATCCCAAGCCCCATGATTTTATGCCACGAAAGCCACCTGCTTTTCCAGCCCTCTTTTGATCTCTTCGTCTGCGTGTGCTTATAAAAGTAGAGCCAAAAACCGCCCAAGGTTAAGAACACTATACCAATGCTCATGATGCCCATCAGCGGCATGCCGATGAGTGGAATCACCACGCCTGTATGCAGTTCGTTAAAAAAAGTGGAGATCAGATTCTCCTCTTTGGAGAGTTTGATCACTTCGTTGGTGAGGGGGTTAAGGTAGAGGCTATTTTGAGACTCAGACGAGAGTTTCAAAAGCGGATCGCGAAAGCTTGGAAGCGTTATATCAACGGGTTTTGAGCTCAAAAGGTGCTGCTTTTCTAACAGCTCACCCAAAAGAAGATCGATGTTAAACGCATGCTCTGCCAAAGGAACAAAATGGCGCGATGGCGACTCCCACACTTTAAGATAGGGCATAAAAAAAGTGAGCGTTCCAAAGTAGGTGCTCATGTAAAAAAGGAAAAGTACCACAAGTCCGATGATCGTGTGCGAGCGGTGTAGGAATTTAAACCGTAATGATTTTGCAAGCATGAAAACTCCTACACAAACGCGATAATACAGGCATTGAGCAGTGCCATCAACACGATTTTGAGCGTTACATGTAAAAGGTTTTTAGAGAAAAGCAACCAAAACCCAAAACCGCAGACCAACAGCGGAAAGAGAAACATCGAAGGAAAAATGCGCTCTGCCATATCGCCCCACAAAAGGGCACTTAAGCTCGTGCCACACAGGTACGCCAAGCCAAAAGCACCCACAATCGCCAAAACGCCGTGAGCCCAACCGATAACGGTTTTGGGCTCTTGAGATAGACGGCTCATTTTAGAGAATAAGAGCATGATTAAAATTCATACGAGAACGAGAGTTTGATGTTACGTCCAGGTTCGTAGTCTGAGAGTGAAACACCACTAAGAAGTCTGTTTTCAGAGGCATGAGAGACGTAAGACTCATCAAAAATATTATCAACTCCTGCGATTAAGGTAAGCCCTTTAACGCTACTTGGTTTCCATTTCACTGCAATATCATGCACATCGTACGCCTCTTTGGTCTGTTGCGCGGCAATATACTGACGCTCTTCTTCCATCACAAATAACGAATCCCATGAGAGTGAGAGGTTTTTCATAAACGCATAATCAAGGTTAACGCTTAAGCTGTCTCCCGGTTCTCTTTGCGTTGAAAGTCCTGTATTTCTAAATTTTGAGTTGGAGTGCGCATAGGTGATTAAAGAGCTAAGAGCGCCTATGTCATACACAAAACTTGCCTCAAAACCTTGAATATCAAGGGTTCCACCGTTGGTCATCTCCGCACTTGTACTGGTCGTCCATGTCGTGATAATGTAGTCATCAATACGTGTATCAAACACTTTGAAGCTAAAGCCAAGGTTTTTGGCGCCCAGTGTGTTTTTGTTCTGATATTTAAACCCAACCTCTTTGTTAATGCCCGTTTCTGCTTTAAGACCAGAGTTGTCATTGACATACATACGGTTACTGGCTAGTACATCCACCATCTCAACACCTTTGTAAAGCGTTGTGGCACTTGCAATGAGACTGAACGTGTCGGAGAGAGGATACTCCGCCGCCAAACCGTAGGTAAATTTACTATCAGAGATTTCGCCATACACGCCATCGTATTGATAGTTGTTGTAACGAATCCCTGGTGTTAAGATAAAGCCATTGCTAAACGCGATGGCATCTTCAACGTAAAGCGCGCCCGTTTTGGCTTTCTCATTTTCACCGTATTGCTCGCCACTCCACTCAACTTCACTGCTCTGTGTGTCGTACAAGCCGCCATACGTAAAGGTGTTATTGAAACTTCCAAGCGCGATAGTAGACTGTGCTTTGGTGTTGATACCATAGTTTTTAACCACGCCATCCAAGAGTCCTTCATACGGGTTCATGCCCGCAGGAACAGCTCTGACACGTTGGGTGGTTCCATCGCGTTTTTCATAGCGTTGCAGCTCATTTTCATTGCTGTAAATCGAGGTTTGCAAAAAGAGATTGTCGCCTAAATCAATCTGATGTTTAAGCGTGATCGTCTCTCTGGTGTACTCGGTTGGGTAGAGATAATTTCCCGTTGCATATTGGTTATACGCTTTGCCAAAGTCAGGACGTGGCACGTAATCGCCTTCGTCTTTGAGTTTATCGTACGAGAGTGTGATGCGTTGTACATCGCTGATGTCATACCCAACTTTAATCAACGTATTGCCAACCTCGCCATCGGTTCCAAAACTCTCTTCGCCTCTGCCATCTTCCCACTCATTCTTGTCCACGTAGTGATGATACAATAAAAGATCGACCTTATCGGTGACTTTGCCATACGCTGCCACGGAGCCACCAAGGCTGTCATTGGAGTTGTAATTGCCCTGAATTCGTGCGCCATACTCTTTGCCATCTTGCAAAAGGTCTTTGCCGTCTTTGGTTTCAAACGCAACTGCACCACCCAAGCCTCCATTGACAACCGAATTAGTACCCACTTGGACATCTGCTTTTTTCAAGATGTCAGGATTGACCAGCAAGTTACCGATGTGATGGAACATATTGACATTGGAAACTTTCGCGCCATCGATGCTAATATCGAGGTTTTCATCCTCCAAACCACGAATCGCAATACGGTTGTTGATCGAGCTCGTACCTCCCACATCCACACCAGGAAGATCGCGCAAAAGATCGCTTAAATGATCGGCCTGTTTGGTTTCAATCGAAGAACTTCCAAGATTGAGGGAGGAGCTGCTGACCTGTGTTTCCCACACTTCAACACTCTCTAACTGCTGCTCTTCCGCCATAGCAACACTGCATAAAAGCGTGGTTGTGACAAGTGATAACCTTAATGTCTGTTTTATACGGAGCGAATTTAACATACGTAACTTCCTTTTAGTATCTTTTTAAATGATATTTGTTATCATAGTTACAAGAAATCATATCAAAATCTCAATATGAGGAAAATAAACCAAAATGGGCAAAAAAAACGAAGATATTAAGATTTTGGTCGTGGAAGATGAGACTATTTTGGCATTGCAACTCAAAATGAGCCTTCAAAAATTTGGCTATGGCATCAGCGGTGTGGAAGCAACCGCCAATGATGCGATGCGTCACGTCGATGCCAATCTGCCCGATATGGTGCTGCTTGACATTCATCTAAAAGGTGAAAAAAGTGGTACGGAAGCGGGGCGTTACATCTGGCAAAACCACCATATTCCTATTATTTATCTAACCTCCTATTGCGACAATGCGACGATCAAAATGGCGATGGATTCGGAGCCTTATGGCTATTTGAGCAAGCCCTTTCGTGCCAATGATCTCAAAGCAACGCTTCAAGCCGCGTGGTACAAACACACCTATTTTCACCCCACGCTAGAGCTTACACGCACCTCCAATCCTCTGATCAAACTGCCGTGCAACTACATCTTTGATCGCACCAGTGGCGTGCTTACATGTAAAGATCAAAGCGTGAAATTAACAGGCAATGAGATCAAATTTTTCCAGATTTTAAGCGAATCGGCTGGCAATACGGTCAGTTTCGAGCAGATCAGTGCGTACATTTACAGAGAAGAGTCACACGATCTCTCGCGCCTGCGCAACCTTGTGTATCGTCTGCGCCAAAAGATCGATGCAAGCCTTTTAGAAAATGTCTTTGAGGCAGGATACCGTCTCAATGTTTAACGCGTTTCGAACCCTTTCGCTTTCGGCGAAATTTGCCCTTAGCTTTAGTGCGATTGTGCTTTGCATTCTTGCCGTGATGATGGCGATTGTCATCCCCACTTGGCAAAATGAACGCCTCAAAAGCGAGACAGATACGATCGATCGCTTACTCACCAACATGGAGCATCAAGTCCTTCTGACCATTCACGTCAATACGCTTTACAACGCTTCGTACTGGGAAAAGATGAATTTGCAGATGCAAAACAGACTGCACGCACTTTTGGATGCATACAAAGAGGCACCAACTAAAGAGTCTTCCACGCTTATTGCGCTTTTAAATGAGCACTTTTCAGGCTTTACATGTAACGCAGTGCTCAGACAAAATGACCAAGCCCTTTACAGCACACACAACGCTTTGGAGCAAAACTCCATCTTCTTTTCCACGCAAACGCCGCTGTATGAGCAGTGGAATGTGCACGATAAAACGAAAAAAATCAACATCTGTCCTGCGGGCGATAAAGAGTACCTTTTTGTCAAAAAAATTCCTCACAGTGAGTATGATATAGCGCTTTTTTGCCATACGCAGGAGTTTTTGAAAAGCCGCAGTGAGTTTGAGACCACCATCGGTTTCATGCTCAAACAGAGCTTTCAAAACCTCAAAAACCAAAGTGCAGGCTTTGCCTACATGATGTGGGTCGATGGCAGTGAAAAACCCTGCGATCACAACGCCACTTTTCGCAAAAGCCACGAGAAAGACGCCAAAAACTACAACACCACCTGTTGCGTTAGCGAATCTTCTCCGACCGATCAGCCGCTTACGGGAACACTTAAGAGTTCGGATTATCTCAAAGCCGCACACGAGGGCAAGCCGATACACCATCTCTTGCCCAAGCTGGATGACCCCTCGGGCAAACTCTACCCTGCCCTTACGTGGGTGCGCTACTTCAAAGGCAGTCGCGAATACCCGTTTGTGCTCGCGGCGAGTCTCTACGAAGAGGAGATCTACAGCGATCTTGACCCCATCATCGTGAAGTTTCTGCCTGCCATTCTTATCGCCCTTTTTTCGGCATTCGGGTTGGGATGGCTGCTTTTTCGAGGCTTTACATGTAAGATCGACCGACTGCTCAGTGTTGCTAAAACGATCAAAAATGGCAACCTCAAAGAGCGAAGTCGCATCACAGGCGATGATGACATTGGGCTTTTGGCTGAAACCTTTGATGCGATGCTTGATTCGCTGGAGGAGAACATCCAGACGCTTGATGCCAAAGTAGCAAAACGTACCTTAGAGCTTGAAGCGCTTCTCAAAGAAAAAGAGGTGCTCTTAAAAGAGGTTCACCACCGCGTGAAAAACAACCTCTCGATCATCATCGCCCTCATGCAACTCAAGGAAAACCAAGCTCAAAGTGAAGAGTCGCAAACGCTGTTACTTGAACTTCAAGAGCGCATCTATGCGATTGAACTCTTACACCGCCAACTCTACCAGTCCACAAGTATTAAAGAGATCGCGTTTGATGTCTATGTGAGTGGTTTGGTCGAAAACATGCGCCAAACCTATGCGACGGATGAGAAAAAAATTGGTTTACATGTAAGCATTGAACCTGTCTTTCTTGGCATCGAACAAGCTCTCGCCTGCGGTCTTTTGATCAATGAATGCGTCACCAACGCGATCAAACACGCCTTTGATGCAAACGGTGGAAAAATCGACATTGGCTTTACATGTAAAGAGCACGAATGTACACTGAGCATCAGCGACACGGGCAAAGGATTGCCAAAGAATTTTGCGCTTGAAAGGGCACAAGGGCTTGGAATGCAGTTGATCGAAGGCATCGCATGCCAACAACTCCAAGGCAAACTGAACTATAAAAATTCAGGCGGAGCGCACTTTGCGATCCGCTTTACGCAAGAGGCTTAGTCATTGAGCGAAGCCTCTTAATGAGGCTATTTTTTTTCACCACAACTGCTTTTACCGCACCCGCATCCTCTATTTTTTACCAATTTTCGGTAGAGGTAATAGAGTGCTCCTAAACTAATTGCCACCAATAAAACATCTTCTAACATGCTCTCTCCTTGTACATTTTTTTCACGGTCTATTTCTAAATCCACCCGTCCACGCGTGACCTCGTTGCGGTAATAGCCCTAAAATAAGGGCACTCAAAACAATAAAGGCGTAAAAATAGCTCATCGCCTCCACCCCACTCCACCCTGCAAGCGTGCCAAAACTAAAGATAAAAGTCGAAAAGAATACGCCAAGACCGATGGGGAAGAAAATCGCAAACAGCATCCATTTATAGCTGTTAAACTGCATCTTCACCACGATCATCGTCGCAATGCACGGTGGCGTTAAAATCATAAAAATCAAGATCGCCACGGCATGCAGAGGTGTATAACCGCTATTGGCATACATCGCCTCTTCGGCGCGCATGGAGTCGGCTTTGTTGTTCTCATACAGTGATCCGAGTGTGGCAACCGCACTTTCACGCGCAGCAAATGAGCTTAAAAATGCCACGTTGATCTTCCAATCAAATCCTGCAAATTGGGTCAAAGGCTCCATGGAACGCCCTACCATGCCTAAAAAGCTGTTCTCGATTTTCTCATTTTTCATACTGCGCAAGATCTCTTTGCGCGCATTGGAGAGTTGCACAAGCGCTGTATTGATGCTTTTGGCTTCCACATCTTTTCCCGGTTTTAGCAGTACAAACCCTTTTTCAAGCTTCTGCTTAAACGCCTCATCGACCTTTTGCGTCGACTCACTGCTACTGACCAGCATACGTTTTGCTTTGTAGCTATCGTACGCATTTAAAAGGGCTGAGACCTTCTCACGACTGTCCACGCTTTCATAATACGCCGTTGTTTGAGCCGTCGCATCAAAGCGGCTGAGCGCATCGCTGAGTTTGAGTTCAAACGCCTCTTTGGACGTTTCGCTCAAGCCTGGAAATTGCAACAAAGCAAATAAAATAATCGCCACGGCAAGCACGATACTCACAACTTTTTTGATGTACACCCACACCCGTTGCGCCGCTTTAATCACGACCCCTTTAAAAGTCGGCAAATGATACGGTGGCAACTCCATCACAAAAGGTGCTGTCTCTTTGGTACGAAGCACCGTACTGGTGAGCAGTTTGGAGACGATAAGGGCTACAAAAAGGGTTACCGTTGAGATGTAAAACATCATGAGTCCCATCTCTTCTTTGAAAAAACTTCCCAAAATGAGCGTGTAAAACGGTACTTTGGCTAAACAGTTCATGTACGGCACTGCCAAAATGGTCGCCATGCGCGCGCGCTCATCGGCAATGCCTTTGGTCGACATGACACCAGGAACGGCGCACCCTCCAACCATCGCACCCCCAAGAACTAAGGGAAGCGTGGACTGCCCGTGCAGACCAAATTTTTTAAAGACGCGATCAAGAATGAACGCCAGACGCGGCATATACCCCACATCTTCCATAATGGCGATCATCACAAACAAGATGAAAAAGACGGGAATATAGTTCATCAGCGCATTGGCACTGTTCACCATCCAGATCGCAAGGTCGGTAAAAAGTGGCACATAAATCAGATCAGGTGAGGGCACACTTTCAATCACAAAATTTTTAAACGCCGCCAAGATCGGCCACGTATAATCGGTCAGCTTGTAGCCGCCCACAATGGAGAGCTCATAGACCAAAAACATAATCAAAATTAAGATAGGAAACGCCAACCAACGGTTGAGAATGAAGTGATCGACTTTATCACTAAGCGTTTCACCTTGAAGTTTGCTCACCGTTGCGCATTGATGAAAGATAATCTCGGCTGCCTCATAACGATGGAGCGCAAAAGAAGCGGCACTGTCTTTGCCATACATTGTGTGAAACCGCTCTTCACAAGAATCCACTTCGGCTCTTTGTTCGTGCGAAACGGCAAGTTTTTCGAGAATCGTCTCATCATTTTCAAGCACTTTAAGAGCAAGCCAACGCTGATTGAGTGCACTCTCTTGGGGCACGATCGTGTTTTGAATCTCTTGGATAAACGGCTCTAAACTATCATAATCCATTCGAAACGGAACGTACTGCGCTTTAGCATGATACGTCTCAAGCAGTGCTTGCATGATCCCTTCGCCACCCTCGCCTTTGGAGCCACTCGAGCACACGACAGGACAGCCAAGCAGTGCTTGCATTTTTTCGAGATCAATCTCAATGCCCCTTCGTGTGGCAACGTCCATCATATTGAGCACCACAACGACGGGGATGCCGATCTCCAAGAGTTGAAACGTAAGGTAAAGATTGCATTTGAGGTTGGAAGCATCCACAATGTTCAAAATCACATCGGGCGTCTCCTCATAGATAAACCGCTTCGCCACACGCTCTTCAAGCGAATAGGAGCTAAACGAATACGTACCTGGTAAATCCACCATCTCGATCTTTTCACCGTGATGGCTAAACCGCCCGATCTTTTTATCGACCGTGACGCCTGGATAGTTGGCAATGTGTTGGTGAATGCCGCTCACTAAGTTAAAAATGGTCGATTTGCCACAGTTGGGCTGACCGGCTAAGACAACTTTGATCATATGGCTTCTACCTCCAACATCCCAGCTTCCGTGCGCCTTAGACTGATGAGATAGTTATGAATGCGCAGTTCCATCGGGTCATACAACGGTGCTTCGCGCACCACTTCAATGTCCGCTCCAAAAATAAATCCCATATCCAAAAGCTTTTGCCTTAGTTTTCCGCTCGTGTGAATCTTCACCAACGTGCACTTCTGCCCTTTTTTCAGCTCATTTAAATACATCAATTTCCCTCGGTTTTAATCCACTTATCATAGATTAACTTCACTTAAAAGCGAATAACATTGATAGTTGTTTTCAATTAAGATGAATATTTGAGAATTTCTTTGGCGTACATGTATCGTGTTGAATGCAAAAGTAAGCTGTATTTAGTTAGGGAGTATTACTGTGGCGGTTGTTAAGATTAGAGCGCAAACATCGTTTGAGAGAGCATGACGATACATACCATCAAAGCAAACATGACGTGATGGTAAATCGTCTTGATTTTACGCTTCTTTTCACCCACAAAACGGTGCATGATCAAAGGAGCTCCAAAGAACATCGCGATCACGATCAGCCCTAAGGTCATCTTTACATGTAAAAGCACATTGGTTGGATCAAAATAGGTGTATGCGAGGAAAAGTCCGCTGAAAAGTAACAGGGTATTGTTGATTTTGCCCATCAAACGGGTACGAGGGGAAAGTGCACTCTCCATTGCTTCAAATTGGGCACCATCCAGTGCCAAGCGCGCACGCGGTAAGATGAAGTTACGAAAATAGATACATCCGATAAACAGTATCGCCGAGGCGATGTGGATAAGTTTTGCCGCAATCACTAAGCTCATGCCTTCAACTCCTAAAATGATTTAGAAAAGTATAGTCTCTTTTGCGAACATTTTTAGGCGTTTATCTGCCTATTTTTTCGTCATCTTGACTGCTGCCAGAGTGAATTCTATGGCAGCAGTCAGAGAGATTTAAAAGGTATATTTCATCGTGAGTGTCACGGTGCGTGGATCACCGTAAATCACTTGCGTGCTGTAGTCGATGTTGGAGTAGTACTCTTTATCGAAGAGGTTTTCAACATTGAGTTGGGCTGATAAAGCTTTGGTGATTTGGTATTTTGCCATCACGTCGACTAAGAAAACAGCGTCTTGGGTCAGATCGACCGCATTGCCGAGTGAATCGTTGGTAGACTCATAAAACTTACTTTGCCAACTGAGCACCGTACCCAAGGTCAATTGACCCATTTTATAGGTCGTACCCAGTTTTGCCTCTTTGCGTGGATGGGTGGTTGTGACATCAACATTCTCAGCATCTTTTGCGCTAAACTGTACCCACCCAGCAGAAACGCTCCATTCAGGCGTGATAGAACCAGAGAAGTCAATTTCATACCCTTTGCTCACAACACCTGCCGCACCATAATAGGCTTGGGTTGTCGTGCCTGGCACAAAATTTGCCCCATCGGCTTCGGCAACATTGTCTTGCTCCATTCTAAAAACAGCCAGTGCCGCGTTTAGTTTTCCACCAAAATATTCACCTTTAATGCCCGCTTCATAGCTTGCCCCTTCTTTGGGATCAAGATAATTACCACTTTTATCGCGGTAATCTTGCGGCTTAAAGATGTCGGTGTAGCTTACGTAAATAGAATGTGCCTCATCTAAATCGTAAACAACCCCTGCATAAGGCGTTATGACATGGTCATGCTCATAACTGTAGTCACTCAGCTTATTCTCATACTCCCAATTGCTCACGCGACTTCCAAGAATCAGCTTCAGATCTTCACGCAAAGCAATACGCGTGGCAAGATACGCTCCTAACTGCTTCGTTACCGTATCTTCCGTTTTGTAAAAATCTGACCAATCGGGCTCTGGAATATTGCCATTCCAATTGTAAACGCTTTGTGTCGAAACGGAACTCAGTGGATCACTCGTATGGGTGATGCTGTCTTCTTGATTGTAGGCAAGCCCTACAAGAATTTCATGTTTCAACCCACCGACTTCCAAAGGAATTGAGGTATAAATATCGATCGTATCTTGCTTGTTTTCTGTCTGATATTTGCCTGCATAAACCGAATTGAGCCCTAAGCCCGTTGTGCGATCAGGAAACTCATAATAGCCTGAAAGTGCCAGTTTTGAGTCGGATTCAAATTCTAAATGGGTGTAATTGGCTTTGAGCTTGACGTCATTGGCAAACGTGTGCTCAACGCCTGTAAAAATCGTTTTAGTCTCGGTTTCCCAATAGGTCCATTTGGGCGTAAACGAAGCGGACGCACCAAAATCAGTTCGTGTGCCATCACTAAACCACGCAGGAACGCCACCCCAAGAGCTTCCATCGGCACTGTTGTTTTGATAACTCACCCCTGCATAAAAGAGCGTATTGTCCCCAATATCAGCATCCACGATGCCATAAAAGGCTTCTGTATCTTTATGGTAAAAATCAACAAACGAGTCTTTATCCTCTTTGCTTACAACCACGCGCGCTCGCACACTTCCTGATTCATTCACACCCGATTGGACATCGACCGTGCCTCGGTAATTGTCCCAACTGCCCGCTTTGGCAGTCACGCTACCTGTTGCCTCTTTGGAAGTTGCATGTTTTCGCATAAAATTAATGCTCGCTGCTGGCTCACCCGCCCCACTCATCAAACCGTTCGCACCACGTACCACTTCCACGCGGTCATACATCACCAAATCTTGCTGAACATTGCCACCATAATAGGTAGGCATTCCATCGATTTGGTAATAATCCACCTCAAAACCCCGCATCGTAATATACGTCCGATCCGTATCCCACACAGGGGCATTAAAGCCTGCGATGGAGTTGACCACATCTGCAAACGACTCTAAGTTTTGGTCTTCAATTTGCTGATGCGTGACCACAACAACCGATTGAGGCGTATCGCGCAGTGAGAGATTGAGTTTGGTGGCGGTATTTGTTGAACCTGTCGTATACGAGCCTGTGCCCTCCGTCGTTGCTTGCGCCGCACTGATTGTGATCGCATCGAGGGCAACTTCCGCGTCATTTTGAGGCTTAATCACCATTACATCCCCTTGAATCGTCGCCTCCAAACCTGTACCTTTGAGCAGTTTTGAAAGTGCCTCTTTGAGACTCATGTCACCTTGAAGTGTCGGTGCTTTTTTGCCCTCAAGCAATTTAGAATCAACAATGAGTTGAAGCTTCGCTTGCTTAGCAAATTCGCCAAGGGCAGAGCTTAAACTCTGCGCTGCAATGTTTACATGTAAAGACTGAGTACTTTCCGCCATAAGAGGCGAACAAAGCGCCAAAGCCGCCGCCACGGCAATGGATAGGGTGCGAAATTTCATCATAAATCTTCTCCTTATTTGATAATAGTTTTCATATAAGAGAAGACGTAAGGAAAATTGAAAACCTGACATCCATTATCAAAAAATAAAAATTTATCGTTTTTCAATGACGATTTTATCGCCCATCGTGGCAAGCTTCAGCGGTAATACTTTGGGAAGCATCTCTAAAAAACTGGCAAATCGCTCGACCTCAAAACTCCCCGAAAGCGGCATGGAAGCCAGTTCCAAAGAGGCGATCACGGTTTTTTTCGCCCCATAACGCTCAAACTCAAACAGCACCTCCCTAAGCGGTGTCTTATCAAAAATCAAACGACCACTGCGCCATGGGGCGACCGAGTCATTGTGCAGTGTGGAAGAACTCAGAACAAATCCCCTCCCATCCAGCGTGATCTGCTCTTTCGCGCTCAAATTTGCCAATGTTAAAACACTGCCATCTTCCAAGCGTTTGTGCGACACCTCCACACTCCCCTCTTCCACGCTGACACGGACGTGATTGTCCACATTGCGGACTTCAAAGAGCGTTCCCGTGACGCGAATTTGCACATTTTTAGCTTCGACAAACAGCGGTCGAGCGGCATCTTTGCTTACATGTAAAACCAATTGCCCCTGATGCAGTTTTACCAAACGTTTCTGCTTATAGTACTCCACACTCACGTTGGTATCCGTATCAAGAAACAGCGTGGTGCCATCTTGCAGCGTATATTCACGCATCGCACCTACTGGTGTTGCTATATTTTGTGCAAATTCAAGACGACTGTTCCACGTCTGCCACTGCAAAAAGGCGATGAAAAAACAGGCAACCGCGCACGCACACGCGTACCCAAACCACGGTTTGATCCGCTTTTTCAAACAGGTGCTATTTTGGACTGGTACAAGCCCATCAAGATCGCGCCACAACGCTTCAAACTGTGCGTACGCTTTTGAGTGTTCTGGGTTTACATGTAACCATTTTTTAAACGCTCTTTGCTCTGAAAAGCTGAGCCCATCTTGGACTTTTGTAAACCAAAGTGCTGCCATTTCATCAATCCATGCTTGACTCATGCCTCCTCCTTGTGCATCGCATCCACCGAATTTTTGCAGGCGATGAGGGCACGCATAATGAGTTTTTCAACCGCATTTTTGCTGATGCCCATTTTTAAAGCGATCTCTTTATGCGAAAGCCCTTCAAATTTGTGGAGTTTAAACGCCTCTTGGGAACGCGGAGGCAACGAATTGATCGTATGATGTAAGGTTTTCATGCGACTAGAAGAGAGCAGATGCTCAAGCGGCTCTTCATGATCAGCACTGATCTGCTCTGCTTCACGAAGTTCCACCGCGTCAAAATGCCTGTTTTTACGCCACTCGTCGATGATAATGCGCTTTGCCGTTTGGTACAAAAAAGCGCGTGGCTCTAAAACAGCGTCCGCACGCTCCCCCATCGCACTGATACGAAGATACGTCTCTTGCACCACATCTTTGGCTTGCTCAGCATCATTAAGCGTATGACTAAAATAGCCTACGAGTTCCTTATAGTAGCGCTCAAACACCTCTTTTACGGCTCCTTTAAAGATGGATTTAAAAGTGTGATCAATCCATCGGCTAAACTTCCTCGCCAATGCGCATAGTCATGTCCACTGTAAGACTCTGCATAACTCACTTCGTAGCCTTTATCCATTAAAACATCCCTAAAGTGACGCGTCGACTCTAAAATGCCTACTTTCCAAACGCGACTTACTTCGAAAAGGCCTGCTTCCAAATAAAAGCGAATGGGTTCGCGCGTACGTTGCGCATACGTACGACTTAACCACTCAGGCTCTTTCTCCTCTTTAGGTGACCACCAAAAAGAGCCAGACTGGGCGTAAACATTGCCAAAAATTTCAGGATAACACAGTGCGATATACGCAGACGCAAGCCCACCGTAACTTGAGCCTGTTATAACTGTCTGTGAAGCAGCGGCATAAATGCCCTGCTCTTTTGCCCAAGGCATCACCTCCTGCGCTACAAAATTAGCAAACAACGGATTGGGCGGAAGCTCGTTTGAGCGTGTTGCACTGCTTGGATTGGAGATCAAGATAGCAGCGAGGGGTGGCAACTTTTTGGCGGCTACGAGATTATCTAAAATCGTGGGCGTTGGCACATGTGAAGCGTAAGATTCGGCATCAAAAAGTACCACGACCGCATCGCCACCTTTGTACCCGAACGAGCGGTAGAGGTAAATATCGCGGGTATTGTTTAACGTTTTACTGAAAAACGCGTGCTTTTCAAGTGTTCCTTTGGGCACATCGCGTTCTTGAATCCAAGGCTGTTTGGGCGCAAGCGGAAGCTCAACAAGTGATTTTATAAAGTCTCTCTCACCGAGTTTAACGCTTAGCATTTTTGGGTTGAGAAAATCGTGTTGCATGTTCTCAAGCAGTGCTGTGCGAAAAGCAAGTGGTGAGTCATCGTTTGGTTTAATGTCAGGACTCAACTGATATGAAAGTCGTGTACGTTTATCGACCACGTAGCTTCTGTACCACACATCACTCGCTCCAAGACGATACAACGCATCGTGCTCACCTGAGGGTGCGCCAAAAAGATAGACATTATGGCGCGCACCTCGGTATAAGAAGGTTAGTAAAAGCTCATTTTCCAAACCAATCTCTTCCATCAAAGGCGTTTGTTGCACTGCCATCTGCTCCCAAAAAGCTTGCGTTGTACCACCATGCTCAAGATGATTTATTAAAGCCTGAAGTCTAGGGCTTTGAGGAGGCAGCGTTGCACTAAACACATCCATGCACAAACATAACAGCATCGCAAAAAAACGCATCTACTTTTTTCTCCTAAAATCGGTAATCAAAGGTCACTCCAAAGGTAGTAGGTTGCACGACATTGGCAGAGCCACCATTTTTATTGGAAACGAAATAGGCCGCCTCTTCATCAAACGCATTTTTAACATACGTTCGAATCGTATAGTGTTTGGTCTCATACCCCACATTCATATTGACAAGCACGTATTTACCAGCTTTATAAAGCTCATTGTTGTCGATATCGGAGTAATATTCACCCACATACGTCACGTCTGAGCCAAAAAAGATCCCTGAGCTCAAGCGTTGCTTAAAACCAACATTGCTTGTAAAATGAGGTGCATAGTTAAATTCATTGCCGACATACGTTTTATTTTTTGTTACTTCTGTGTGCAACAGACCGATGCCACTGAAAACCTCTAACAGCTCTGAAACTTGATATCTAAGCTCCGCTTCAAAACCGTAACTCTCACCTTCATCAATATTGGTAAAGCGGTTTGCAGCAGTGAGGGCTTGGTAGCCATCGTATTCATTGTAAAAAAGATTGGTATTAAACGCCAATGACTTGTCTAAAAAGAGTGAACGCGTACTGAGTTCATACGTTGTAACCTCTTCTTTATCGTACTCATAGTACGTAGCGGGTGTTGTCGTTGTATCAACCGCACCACCGCCAGGGCTGTAACCTTTTCGCACCGTAAAGCCAATGTTGTGCTCAGGATTGAACGTATAAATCACCCCTGCTTTGGGAAGGAAAAGCGTTTCTGCCACATCGGTGATTACGCGACCTTTAGCAAGATTACTCGGCTTCACCAATACATCGCGTTCTTGTTTTTCACGTTCAACTCTACCGCCTAAAATCACATCGATTGCATCGTTTACATGTAAGGTATTTTCCGTAAAAATAGCGGCTGTATTAATCTCATCATTGCCCGTATAACTGTCTGGTTTAACCGCCAAATCTTGGGTACGGTTGTAATAATAAAGCCCGACCATGCTGCTTAGAAATCCGCCACGAGGATCGTAAACAAGCCTTGTTTCAACCGTATTGCTTTTTTCATCCAAATCCATCGTAAGGGTGGTTGGCGACTGCTTAAATTTCGTCTCATTTTCACTATGCCCCACAAGAACATACATTTTTAGGTCATCATTAATCGCATACTCAACATCGGTGCTCACCGCATCACTCGTAGCATCGCCGTAGCGAGCATTAGCACTGCTAGTTGCTTTATAATTGTAAGCATAGAAGTCTTTTCCATTGACAAGATTCAGGAACTCTCCTTCATATTGGCGGTGCGAAACTGTTACCTTAGCAATTAACCCCTCGATATCTTTAGGAATCCAAAGCAATTTAGCACGGACATTGCCTTGCTTCATTTCGGAAGGATCAAACGCACTTGCACCTTGATAGTCGATATAGCTATGTCCTTTTGTTCCTTGTGCGCTGAGCCTCATCGCCAATTCATCTGCAACCAAAGGGCCTGAGATCATCGCAGCAAGCGTTGCTTTGTCTTCATTGTTTTCATAGCCCAAGCGCACAGCACCTTCACTCTCAAACGTAGGGTCTTTGGTGTTAATAACCACCGCACCACCGATGCTATTACGCCCTTGAGTTGTCGATTGAGGGCCTCGTAAAACCTCTACTTGCTCGACATCCCATGTCCCAATATCCATATAGCGCTGACCACTCCAACTCTCGCTTAAACCATCCACACTTGTACTCACACGAGGACGTGCCCCTGACATAATCGCCATACCTCCAGTGGCAGCTCCAATGCCTGAAACACCCCTAATAACAGGAATATCCGCAGGGTTGTTAATCATATTGGGAACTTGCGAAGCCACATCATAGGCTGATTTTGTTTCCGAAGAATCAATACTATCGCCTTTGACAACCGTAATAGCCGTTGTCGTTTCATGCAAAGGGCGGTCAATTTTTTCACCCGTAACCGTCACTTCTGTGAGCTCAACGGTACTGTTTTGATCGGCTAATGAGAATGTTGGAAACAAACTCAGCGAAGTAACCACACTGATTTTACATAAAGTATTTACCACAGACATACGAATCCTTTAATTCAAATGATATTCGTTATCATAAGATAAAGAAATCGTATCAAAATCTCATTTTTCACAAATCACTCTGCTCACGTTTTTATAACAGGGTGTTATTTGAGTTTAAACGCAATCGGTAAGATGACCGTACTTAAACTTTTAGGTTTAGGGAGTTGGTCGCCTCTCAGTTTTAAAGCGGCGTCCAATGCTGCATCATCAAGTAGTGCCCTACCAGAGCTTTGATGAATCGTCGCACTCACCAGCCTTCCCTCAGGATTGATGACCAAAGCGACCTGCACGACACCGTTCCACCCCATACGACGCGCAACGCTTGGATACACAAGGCGAGCTAAAACTCTATCGCGAATAATCTCAAAATCGGTGCGCTCATACGGCTCTGCGCTGGTTGATGTGGGCGTCACGGGTGCCACTTCTTGCGGCGCAACAACGGGTTTGACCGCTTCAACGGGAGGTTGAACAACCTCTTCACGAATCGGCTCTGGATTGACCATCTCTTTTTTGACAATCGGTTTGGGAAGTGGCTTGATCTTTTCAATCGGCTTAATCGGTTCGACTTTTTTCACCTCTTCCACAGGCTCAGGCGGAGGCGGAAGAACGGGCTTTGGTGCAACGCGTTCGATGTTGGAAATCTCCAAAACCACGGTCTTAGAAGGGATAATATCCAAAGGTTTTTGATGCAAGAAGAGAAGATAAAACCCAATTACGCTTACATGTAAAAAGATCGAAAGGCTCAGCGCTCTTCCTTCATAGGTTTTCGTTGCAGTGTAAGTTTGGTATGTCATTTTTTTTCTCTCTTTTAGCGTTTTATTTCGTCACAATAACTATTCATTTTTATTGACCACCATGCCAATTTTTTCAATCTCTTTGGATTTTAACAGATCAATCACGTAGATAAAATCTTCATATGCTGCCATTTTATCGGCACTGATGGCAACCGAATCGTCTTTGGTGAGGCTATCAAATTTGACAGAGAGCTCATCTCTGGGCGTAAATTCGTTGTTGATAAAAAATTGATGATCGGCTGTGATGCCAATCTCGTAAAATTTGGGTTCAACTTTGCTAAAGTTGGTCGCTTGTGGAAGGGAAATCTCGATCTTGCCAAGGGCGATGAACGACGAAACCGTCATAACAATCGTGAGAAGTACCAGCATAATGTCGATGAGTGGGACGACATTGATCCCCTCAACTTTTTTTAATGCTCTCATCTTCCCACTCACTCACTGCCAAATCCACTTTGCGCAAAAATCCCCCGTAAATCATTGTCGAAGGAATCGCTACGATAAGCCCTGCTGCCGTTACTTTCAGCGCCAAAGCAAGTCCTACGATGACTTTAGACGTATCGAGCGCTCCACCGCTAATGCCGATCTCGTAAAAGACCACCATGATGCCACCAACCGTTCCTAAAAGCCCGACATAAGGCGCGTTGGAGCCGATCAAAGAGATGATCGTCAAGTTCTTTGAAACATCGCGTTCAAGCCTGTTTTTGCTCTCGTAACTCTTTACATGTAACGCTCTAAAAAAAAGAAGGCGTTCGATCGCATACCCTAAAACCAAAATGCTCATAAAAAGCAAAATCCCAAGTGCGCCGTAATCTACGGCAAGTTTAATATTTTCCATTCGACCTCTATTTATGTAATAACCATTATCAGAATGTTAGACTGTTTGAGCTTAATTTACCATGAAATCAATAACTTTTATCAAATTTATCTGCCTAATTTTTCGCCACTCTCATCTTAAAAGACCCTTTTGAACGATGCTTTTTCGTGTTCAAGTTGCACTGTAACATGCGCTATCGCAAACTCTTTCTCCAAAAATGAGCTTATTTTTTGAAGCAGATCATTATGAGATTCATGGGCAAATGGATGCACTTTTATATGCGCACTAAAGCAGTAGTAGTTATGGCTAATTTCCCAACAGTGCATGTCATAAACCGAGGCGATAAAGGGAAATGCTTGCAGTAAACGTGTATAAATTTCAGTCGTATCCAAGGGTGATCCCTCTAGGAGAATGTGCAAAGAATCGTGAATCAACCCCCATGCCCATTTTAAAATAACCATCGAGATAAAAAGCGCTAGAAGCGCATCTAAAAGAAAAAAATCGGTGTAGTAAATAATGACGGCACCTATAATGATCGCCACCGAAGAGAGCGCGTCGGTGAGCATATGCAAAAAAGCGGATTTGATATTGATATTTTCTCTATCTGCCTTGTAAAGAACTACCCCAGTGATGATATTAACAACTAAACCGACAATCGCAACCATCAAGGTTGTCTCACTTAAAATAGCCTCAGGGGTTATCAAACGCTCAATCGACTCATACACAATCCAGACAACAGACACAGCAATGATCAAACCATTTACAAAAGCCGCTAACACTTCTGCTCTGTAGTAACCAAAGGACTTTTGAGCATTCGCCTTTTTTGTACGAATGATCAAAGCACCCAACGAGAGAAAAAGTGCAAACGCATGGGTGAACATATGGATACCATCTGAAATCAATGCTAAAGAGTTGGCATACATACCTGCGACAATCTCCACAATCATCACCAAAAAGGTAATGCCAAACGAAAGCTTAAGCAGAAACTGGTCGCTTAAAGAATTTCCATGATGATGCGCATGGGTATGATCATGGTGATGATGCTGTTCCTCTTTCGCCTTTAACGGTTGATGCTTGTGCATACTTTGAAAAGATGATGTTATCGTTGCCATAAGCTTCTCCTTCTTTTAAAATAGACTCTTCATGTAATCTTCCCATAAAATCTTAAACCCAATCGCAATGAGTACTATCCCTCCCATACGCTCAGCCCCTTTTTCAAAGTGCTGACCACCTTTATGCCCCAAATAAATGCCTAAAAAGCTCAAACAAAAGGTTGTTATACCAATGATCCCTAATGACCAAAAGATCTCAACATCAAACAGCTTCAGTGAAAAACCAGCTGCCATTGCATCCACACTGGTCGCAAGGGCAAGCATTAAAAAGATGCGGTGCGTCAGCTTTTTAAAATCATTTTGCGTGCCTTCCTCAAACGATTCATACACCATCTTAATGCCGATAAGCAGTAAAAGCGCAAACGCAATCCAGTGATCAATACTGGCGATATAGTGCATTAATCCCACACTGCCTAAATAACCTATAGCGGACATCACTATCTGAAATCCACCAAAATAGCATCCTGCTTTTAATGCAAGAGAGAGCCATGTTCTCTTCTGTTTGGAAGCAAGTCCTATCGAAACAGCAAAAGCATCCATACTAAGAGCAATGGCTAGCACAAAGACGTCATACATGCTTTATGCCTGAATGCAAACACACCTAAAAGTGCAAATGCGATGGAGGCGACCACAAAAGGAAAAATGGGGTTGATTCCATACAATGCCGTACTCGCCAATGGTCCGATGATGATGCCCAAGCCTTGTGCGGAAGAGACCGTACCTGCCGCAGCTCCTTGTTCAGCTTCGCTGACACTGTTGGCTGCCATTGCTTGAAACGCAGGGAAAATAAGCCCCATACCAAAGGCTGCGATGCAAAAACCAAACCCTAGCATGACGCCAGAGTTCATCATAAAAACAATTACATACCCAATAGCCGCAATGATGGAACCTAAGAGTAGCCATCTTTGTGGCAAAACACCTTGGCGTTTGGAAACGATAATTTGAGCCAATATAAAACAAACCCCCACCAAGGCTAAAATATATCCCGTCACTTTGGCACTAAGTGTAGGATCAAGGGCGAGTTTATCGATGACAAAAAAGCCTAAGCAAACCTGTGAAGTGACCACGCTGTACATCGTTAAAAATGCCGCGATCATTGGTAAACGCAAACGCGCATCGCTCCATTTAGGATGCGGTACCTCTTCAACATGCTGTTTGGGCGTTTTCGGAATCGTTTTATAGACCAAAAATGCTGCAACCAGTGGTAAAATCGCAAATGCATACAGCGGCGCGGAGAGTCCATACGCCGCCAAATAGCCACCCACGGCAGGCCCTAAAATCATTCCAAACCCACTTGATGCGCCCAATTTTGCCATATAATTTGTCCGCTCACTCGCCGCTACTTTATCAGCAATCAAAGCGTTAGAAACCGCAGGAATGGCGGCGTAAAAAACACCGATCAACGCACGCGCCAAGACAATCATCCCAAGGGAAACCAAAATAGGCGGCATGGTTAAGAGTGCAAAATCGATGTAGGAAGCCAATAGCAGATACGAAACGCCAACGCCTAAAACACCCATCAATAAAATCGGTTTTCGACCTACCGTGTCACTCTTTTTACCCCAATACCGCGCCATCACAACCCACACAACCCCTGCAAGTGCCACGGTTAATCCTGCATGCCACTCTTGCATATGAAGGGCACGAATAATCGGCCCAACAACGGCTAAAAATGCCATCATCGCGGCAACACATAACAAATTTACGACCATTAAGGTCTTCATCTCTTTCATCATTTACTCCCATTTTATCCGATAAACTCGACCTGTATCGTGCTCTCTTCTTTCACGACCACTTCACCACTGAGATACCATGCAAAAATACTCGTTGCCACCGCGATAAGCGAAAGGACGATAATGACATTGACATACCCAAAGATTCCTGCCAAACTCATCGTGACTCCTGCTGAAACGATTCCTGCAAAACTAAAAACACAATGCTGCATCGCATACTCAAGCGCAGGCGAATGCTCCACATGATCCATCATCAATGTTGAAAGCACAGTAGCAGAAGGGCTGTAAAAAAACATAATCGAGCCAATAGCCAGCATACTAAAACCAAAATGCGCATAACCAAAAGCTGGCAATAACAGACATAAAATGCCCAGACTTTGTGCAAACGGTGTCCAGATGAGTATCAGCCTTCGCCCAAACCGCTCAATCAACCACCCTGCCCCAAACGCTCCGATAATGCCGAGGATTGAGCCAAAAATGCTGATATTAAGCCCTATATGATCCAACCGCCACCCGGCATCAACCAAAATAGGCGTCATCAGCCCATATGCACCACTGATGCACACGGGGTATGCCAACAGCAACACAAACCAGCGACGCTTCTCTTTGCCCCTCCAAAATCGAAAGAAATCTCTCCACGAAGGCTCATGTATTTTGATGGTGTGCATGTCATTGGGTTCTTTAAAAAACAACAGTTGAAAGAGCGATGTGGTCGTCCCAACGCATAAAATTAGCATCGCGTAAAACCATCCTAGATGCTCATACACAATTAAAACCAATCCACCGCCGATAAACATCCCAACCAGCCCACCACCGATTTTTAAGGCATTGACCATGCCACGCTCTTTAGGCGAGACAATTTTATACGCCAGTGCATCCACCGCAATGTCTTGCGATGCCGCAAAAAAGGCGAAAAAAGCGCACCCGATCAACAGTGGCTGAAGTTCTGTGAGCACATCAAAACGGCTTACATGTAAAAGACTGAGCACCATCAAACTCTGCCAGATAAAAAGCCACGTGCGGTAATGCCCAAAGCGTTTAAAACAGACTTTATCGATCAAAGGCGCCCACAAAAAACGAAGCATCATAAAAAGACCGAGTGAGTAGATCAGCCCCAACTGCTCTAGCGGAACCCCATTTTTACGCAAAATAGCAACCAACGACTCCATGAAAAAGCCCAGCCCTAGGTACTGAGAGACATAAAGATTCAGCAAAAGAGCTTTGTGTTGTAAGGAAGTTTTAGCGGACATGGGTGTTAAGATTCCACGTTTTAATGCGTTGTTGCGCACTCCACATTGCATGGTATTTTCCCTCTTTGACAACCAAGCTTTCATGCGTTCCCTCTTCGACCAAACACCCTGCATCAAAGACTAAAATCTTATCGGCAGCACGAATCGTTGAGAGACGGTGCGCGATGACAATGACCGTTTTATCGTGAACCAGTGCATCGATCGCTCTTTGCACCGCGACTTCACTCTGGGTATCGAGTGCAGCGGTTGGCTCATCTAAAATAACAATCGGTGCATTTTTCAAAATAGCACGCGCAATGCTGATGCGTTGCCGCTCCCCACCACTCAGACTTCCGCCTATATCGCCAATACGCGTTTGGTACCCCTCAGGTAACCGTGCGATGAATTCATGGCAAAACGCCGCTTTAGCAGCCTCTTCCACTGCTTCATCGCTCGCATCAGATCTTCCCATACGAATGTTATTTAAAATTGTGTCATCAAACAGATAGACATCTTGAAAGACCACCGAGAAGTGCTTCATCAGCGTATCACTCGAAATAGAACGAACATCCACCCCACCAAGACGCACCTCACCACGTTGAGGATCAAAATGGCGCATCAACACTTTGCTCAAAGTTGTTTTACCCGAACCAGAAGTCCCAACAATCGCATTGAGTGTGCGCTCTTTGAGGGTAAAACTAACCTCTTTAAGAGCGCGCTCATTCTCTCCTTCGTAGGCAAAATTGACCCCTGAAAAAGTGACTTCAAAACTCTTAGGTTCAGCCGTTGGCATCTTTACATGTAAAGGGGTTGATGCCAAAATGGACTTGATATGCAAAAACGCTGTGTCCATCAGATCAAACATCGGAACGATGCCTAAAAAGATCGAAAGAGGCTCACTCAGGCGTGAAACTATCACTAACATCGCCGCTAAAGTGGGGAGCGCTAAGAGATGCTCATCGACCATGAAACTTCCCACGGCTAAAAGAATGAGCAAAATCACTTCGATTAACACGCCCATGATGAGCAGAGGCAAGGTCGCTTGTTCAACCCCTTTGCCTTGCACGGCTCTGACATGTTCAATGGAAGCGTGCAGATTTTTAGCATTCGCACCTGTTTGATTGAGTGCGCGAAGAACCGCAAGCCCTTGCACATACTCGATAAATCCCGCTTCAAGATGGGCATTTGCCTCACTAAAATCGCTTTTTTCTTCAATACTAACGCGACGTTTCCAACGGTAAAGCGGAATCATCATCGGAATGAGAATAGCCATAATGAGCGCTAACTTCCACTCGATAAACAGAGTCACCAAAACGACGACAATCGGCACCACCGTAATCTGCAAAAAAAGAGCAGCAACCACGCCCATGTGCATGACCGACTCATCGACACTGCTTGAAAAAATGGCATTGAGCTCACCTGTTTTATAACGACTGAGTTTTTCCAAAGGCATTTTGCGCAGCGCATTGCCAAGAGTGGTGCGCAGATCGTGTGTCACCTCAGCGATGTAACCTGAGTAATCAAACCCGTGCCCTAGCCACTTCAGCACACAAAAAAGCAGGCTAAACAGCGCCATACCACTTAAGTAAAACAGCACATCTGCGACGATAAATGGCGTAGCAAAAAGCGCTTTTAAGAGCGGATAGAACATCGCAAAAGCAACCCCTTGAGCGGTAAAAGCAAGGGTGAAAAAAACCAAACTGCGTTTAAAACCACTTGCGTAATTGCCTGCTAACGCAACCGAGAGCTGATACACCTTAGGCAACGAGGCGTAGTGATGGGCATGTGTATGACTCATACGATCTCCTTTAGGGCGCGCAAATCCCAATGTTGTGCTTTTTCGTAATTTCCCCAAAGCATCGCGTAAAGTCCATTATGAGCTAAAAGATGCTCATGCGATCCGATTTCAGCGATTTTTCCTTGATCGAAAACGATGATCTGATCGACATCTTTGATCGTTGAAAGACGGTGTGCGATGACAATAACGGTTTTATTGCGCATCAAATTGGCAAGGGCTTTGATGATCTCCTCTTCGTTTTCAGGATCGGCAAAAGCGGTTGCTTCATCCAAAACAACGATAGGCGCATTGCGTAAAATAGCACGCGCGATTGTAAGGCGCTGCTTTTGCCCACCTGAGAGTCTTGTTCCTCGATCTCCTGCTAACGTTTCATAGCCTTGTGGAAGGCTCATAATAAACGCGTGAATCTGCGCCGCTTTGGCTGCTTCTATCATCATAGCATCGCTTGCGTTTGGGTTTGCCATTTTGATATTAGCCCCTAACGTATCGTGAAATAAAAAGGTGTCTTGAAAGACAAAAGAGACATGTGCCATCAAAGACTCGGCACTGATGGTGCGCACATCAACGCCACCGATCAAAATGCGTCCTTGGTTCACATCCCAAAAACGAGGAATCAGCTTTGCCACCGTACTTTTGCCAGCACCCGAAGGACCGACTAACGCGGTCACACTGCCCTCCGGCACCGTAAAACTAACCGACGCTAGGGCATACGCATCTTTACGCTCATAGGCAAACGAGACATCTTCAAAACGCACACTCGCATCCTGGGGTATAGACGTTATTTCAGGATACTCCAGTCGTGGTAGATCTAAAATCTCTTGAATACGAAGTGCTGCTGCTTGGGATTTTTTGATGAAATTGCTCATCCACATCAGAGGTAACATCGCATCTGCCATACCTGTACTAATCAGCAGTGCTGCGATAAACGGCGCAAAATCTAACGCATCTTTCGCAATCAGCCAAATGCCCACACCACTCACCACCAACAGCGTTGGCAGCGGACTTAGGATCATCATGCCAAGTTTGGCGGAGATAGCAGTTGCATTGATCCACGCTTTCAGACACGTTTTGTAACGAAGAAGCGCGTCGGTGTAACGTTTAAACGAACTGCTTCCATCATCAAACGTGCGCACCACGCTCATGGCTTGCACAAATTCGATGACAGAACGGTTGATCTGCGATTGCGATTCGTCGTAATTTTTACGGTGCTCGACCGAATCTTGCATCACCCACGCCATAATCACCCCACCTACCACAAGCACCACAATACTCGCCAATGCCAAACGCCAGTCTATAAACAAAAGGGCTATCAGTGAAGCCATCGGTGTGGCAACACTTTTGCCAATCATCGGCGTGGTATCCGCCACAAACGCATGCAGATTTTTGACATCATCCAGAAGCACCTTTTTAAGCGCCCCCGAACCTGTGGTGATGATATACCCAAGAGGCGTTTGTGCCAAATGCTCAATAAGCCTTTTGCGCAAAATCTCTTCGAGCTTAAACGCCCCATGATGCGAAACAATAAAGGCGTACTTTGAAAGTAAAAAGGAACAAATTGCAATCACTCCTAGCAGACTAAATGCGCCCCAAAAGCTTACATGTAAACTCAAAATTTCAACACTTCCATGCAGAGGAATTGCCATCACATACGCTAAAAGCGCCATATCTACCACCAACAACGCTCCTCCCAAAACAGAGAGGAGGATTGCTGTTTGTATCTCTTTATTTACAGGAGCCATGATCGCCCATAGCCCCCTTTTTTGCTCTTGCATTCACCTATCCTTTAAAAGGTATATTTAAACCCGACTCCCACACGTCTGCCCTCACCAAACATCACGAGTGTGTCGTAATTGGGCATCAATGTTTGAGCGGTAGCATTGATAATATAATCTTCATTGGTCACGTTTTGAACATACGCATAAACATCAAGTCCTGATTTCATGCGATACCCTGCTTTCACGTCACCAACAATATAGGCATCTGCTTTAATCGTATTTTCAGGATTGTAATAGGTCTCGCCTTGCGCCCTAACATCAACGCGTCCATACACTCCGCTTGGATGCGTATAACCGATGCCTATTTTTGCCGTATAAGAGGGGGTTCGCTCAATTTTATTGCCCTCGGTAGGAACTAAAATACCTGAGCTATAGACTTTATAGTCATCATATTCAGTCTGAATTAAGCCCACTGCACCGTTCATTTCGATGCTTGGAATCGGCCTATACAACGCCTCAAGCTCAATACCTTGGGAATGCGCTTTATCGGCGTTGGAAGCAGTCATAATGGTACCCACTTGGGTATAGACGTGTATATCTGTGATATCCATATAAAAGATGTTTGCTCCTAGAAAGAGTGTTCCATCTAACGTATCGCCTTTAACACCCACTTCGTAGTTAATAGACTTCTGAGGTTCAAACATATTGGTCTCTTTACCACCGCTGGTAGCATAATTATTAAATCCCCCAGGTAAGTATCCCGTTGAAATTGACGCATATGCGGAGAGGTTGTCGTTGATTTTATACAACAGTGCCGTTTTGGGTAAAAATGCCGTCCATGAATCTTTGGCATCGTAGTGGTGTGTAGCAAAGTCCATCCCAGGATACAAATCAATCGAGGTCAGCGTATAATTCGAATCGATCTCTTTTTCAATACGTTGAACACGTCCACCCAAAGTCCATTCAAAATGACTTGCAAACGGGACAATGACTTGTCCAAACGCTGCATACGTCTCGGCTTTTTGCGTCGAAGCATCATTGATATTGACGGAGCCGTAAGTACCGTAACTGTATTGGCGTCCATACCCTGGATAGTCAATATCCTCTTTTTCATAGTAAAGTCCCGCAACCCACCTAAACCCTTCTTTGTTTGGGCTAGAGAGTTTTAATTCTTGCGTATAGGTGTCGCTTTCGCGATCCACAAACGCACTTAGTCCGTTATAGGTGGTATCCAAATCAAACGTTCCGTTTGCTTCTACTTTTTTATGGGTCGTCGTCGATGTTAAGTCCATCGCATCAAACGCATACTTTAAATTCAACGCTTGCGAATTGGACTTGGTCGTGATCTTATTATCAACGTCCCAATCTTGGAATTTCGTATCGCTACGGCTGTAAGAATTGATATTTTCTCCCGCAGGAACACCAACAATATCCATCGCACCTGCACGGCTGTAATAATCCGATAAGCTTAATTGCGCGCTAAAACGATCGGTCGGCTTCCACGTCATGTTCACGCCGATGTTGTGTTTGCTTGTCTCATCAATCCCCTTTTCACCATCATAAAGGTTGGTAATGTACCCCTCATCGCTCGCATAATCGCCGTTAACGTTCACAAACAGCACGTCATCCACCACGGCTCCGCCCACGCTCATCGTCGTATACATGTAATTGTCCGTACCGTACTCCGCCCCGATCGTACCACCCCATTCATTCTTAGGCAATTTTGTGATAATGTTGATAATCCCACCAATAGAATCCTTGCCGTAAAGGCTTCCTTGAGGACCTCGTAACACCTCAACATGATCGACGTTTGCCAAAGACGCCTCGTACGCGTAAGAGTTACTTTGCGAAACACCGTCGATGTAGATCGTTACGGGATTATTCGAGGTAAATATCGATTGATTAATGCCCCTAAAGTTGACACTTTGATAATAAAGTGGCGAAAAAGACATATTAGGAATTTCTTGAATAATCCCCTCAACGTTTTTAATTTCACGATCTTCCAAATTGCTCTCACTCAAAACCGTAATGCTCTGCGGAACATCTTGGATCTTCTCCTCGATTTTATTGGCACTGACGGTTACACCCTCAAGGTTGTATTCTCCCTCCGCACCGTACAACAGACTACTGACCACGACTGAAATCATTGCAAATGCAACCTTTTTTCTCTTCACACCATTCTCCTTTGGATAGTTAAGGGAGAATGGTACCCTTTATTAAGAACCATTATCAATAATTTTTTAACGGCAGAGGGATTATTTTGCGCCCGAAACGGATTTTTAGTCAAACTAACTCCATTAAAATCGATAGGTAAAAGCAACACCGACACTTCGAGGCTCCCCAGCTCTTGCATACCATGAAGAATTGACGATAAACGCACGGGTAATGCAGCCCTCATCAAAGATGTTTTTACCGTAAAGGTAGACATCAAATTTCTCTGTTTCATAACCGACTTTCAGATTGGTCACACCGTAACTTTGGGAATGGGTATTGGCATTGTCATAGTAAATATCGCCAAAATAGGCGTAATTTCCACCGATATAATAACCACTAGGAATACGGTAATTTGCCCCTAAATTGATCGTATAACGTGGTACATTGATAACATAATTGCCGCTGTAATTCTCGCTTCCTTTCGTGTACTCCTCATACGTCGCTTTGGTGTACCCAAGACCACTAAACACATTTAAACCTTCCATCGGATTCATGTGAAGCTCAATCTCAGCTCCTTTACTGGTCGCGCTAGAGGCGTTGTCAATATACGCCACGCCGTTGCTTTGCGCTAACTCCACTTGCATATCTTTCCAGTCAATGTAGAAAAGTGCGGTACTTAAAGAGAGCGTATCGCTGAGTTTGGACTTGACACCGAGTTCATAATTCCATGTAAATTCAGGATCGTAGCTTTGCCCCACGGTATCGGTTGTGTTAAATCCACCGCTTCGAAAACCTTTCGAAATCGTTACATACGGACTAAACGCTTCGTATTGTTTATAGGCTAAAGAGAATTTAGGAAGCCACGCATCAAACGTCTCACTTGCAGAGCCACTTTTATCCTCGTATCCAAACATAGAGAGCATCGTTCCACCCGTTTGTGCATAGTCATCTTCTTTTTTCTCCCTGTCGTAGCGAAGCCCTAAAGTGGTTTGTAAACTGTTTTCAAAACTGTATGTCGCTTCGCTAAACAGAGCAGTTCCTAGCGTGTCGATCTTACTTTTTTGCACCAGCGTCTCGGTGGGCATACCCATGCCCATATTCATAAAGTTCATTGGCATTTGGTAGTCGTGTTTTTCCTCTTCTTTGAGAAGAAAAATACCGTTAATCCACTGCAAACGCTCATTGGGTTTGGCGATAAATCGAAGCTCTTCGGAGAGCGACTTGACCTCTTTATCGGTATAAAGTCTCGTTAAATCGTACGAGGTAAAATCAATATCGTTATTGGCGACGTAATGCTCTTTTTTTGCCGACGTGATGGAGACGATTTTAAGGGCATCGCTGTAGGTGTAATCCGTCTTTACATGTAAATCATGTATCTCTTTTTTGGCATCGCCCAAATAGTCCACATCAACGTTTTTACGTATCGTTTCACCTGACCATGGGGCATACTGTGCATAATGCGGCGAATCGCTTTTTTGGTAGTTATACCCGATGCTCACGCTAAGATCATCGTTCACTTTCGTGTAAAGTTTCAAGCGCGCATCGATGTTTTTCTCCTCACCCACATCATCGCCCTTTAACGTGTCTTCAAAATAGCCGTCACTGTGTTCATAACGAAGTGCCGCGCGAAGAGTTGTCGTGTCGCTTAAGGGCTGATTGATAATCGCATGAGAGCTGATTGTGTTAAAACTGCCATACTCCATCCCCACTTCGGCACTGGGTACAAACGAAGGCGCTTTGGTCACAACATTGACAACACCCGCTTCGGAGTTGCGCCCATAAAGCGTACCTTGTGGCCCTTTTAAGACCTCAATATGGTCGATGTCTAAAAAGTTCATATCCAAAGCGCTGTAATACACATCATCCACATAAAATCCAACTGCAGGTGTACCAATCATTCCAGCCGTAACGCCTCGCATCGAGGCAAACGTTGTTACCGTAGCAGGACCGGTTTCCACAATAAGAAAGTTTGAAGTCATACTCTGCAACCCCATCGAATCTTTGATAGAAAAATCATTGATCTGATCGGAACTCACCACACTCACACTTGAAGGCAACTCCAAAAGTGTACTTGATCCTGTTTTATCGGCACTTAAAACAATTTCATCTAGTCTTGTCTCTTCTGCCCATGCCCCAACGTTTATCAACGCGATAACCGCCATACTCAACACTCTTTTTCTACGCATCTTCTCTCCTAAGCTTTCCTAAATAAAGTTTGCGTTATTCTATTTTTATTTGATAGTAAATATCAATATGTTATTTATGCCAAAGCAACATTTTTTTATGAGGAAACCATCATGTGCAATACAATTGACCTACAATCGCTTGATTTGCTCAATCCAAAAAATGCGAACCAAGATAAAACAGCTTTGTTGCAACCGTATGCAAAAGGAAATATTCATCCTATTATTCTCGGCGAAGGCATCATGTTGTGCCATTTTGACCTCACCGCTAAAGAAAACTTAACACTCAACAACCAATTCGAGCAGCCTCTTTTGATGTTTGCAACCTTTACGCAAGGAGGCATTGCGTATGAACACCGTGATTTTCACCTGAAACAAACGTTCCAAACAAACCGTCTTTACACCGTACTCTTAAACCGAGAAAATGGGCAAAGTTATTACAAAAAAGATCTAGCAACCCGTTCGTTTAACCTTGTCATCTCTCCATCTTTTTTGCAACAAACACTGGATGATACCCACCATCCTTTGTCAAAACTTCTCGATACGTTGGAGCAAAAACCCCTTTTTAATATCCTGCAAGAAGCACCGTTGAGTCAAAATGCTCGCTACAGCATCGAGATGCTAAGCCATTTGGATCTTCGCGAACCCATGAACCTTTTTTACCTCAAATCCAAAGTTTATGAACTGTTACACGATTGGCTTTGGGCGTTGCATCAAAACACAACATCCCAAAAATCTCTGCCAGAACTCGAACGCTTTTACATGAACAAAGTAGCAGCGTATGTTCAAGAACATCTCTTAGAACCGCTCACCCTTGAACAGCTTTCACGCGTTGCTAAAACCAACAGTTCAAAACTGCAACGCAGCTTCAAACAGCTCTTTGGTCAGAGCCTTTTCACCTACATCTGCCAACAACGCCTCCAGCATGCCAAGGCCCTACTTGAAACTCAAGAGATGCGCGTTGATGAAGTAGCAAAAGCTGTCGGATACGCACACCAAAGCAACTTCTCAACGGCATTTACCAAATATTTTGGCTACGCACCCAAAAGCGTTTTACACCACAAAACATTTTACATGTAAAGGATTTAGAGTGGCTATCACCCTCTCGTGCGACGACTTTTTTGAAGCGATGCCAGAGCTTTTCAGTGCGCAAAGCCCCAGGACGTTTGGGCAAACGGCGCTTCTACAAGCGTATGGAAATGTCACTTTAACGCATTTCAACACAGGCAATGGCATTGCATATGGTGCGTTTGAAGGCATGTTTCATGAGGAGATGCACCTTCAATCTTTGGAAATGAAGGAGCAATCGTTTCTCTATTTTAACCTTGGCGATGACTTATGTTTCAAATCGATCAATGACAAAAAAGCGTTTTCAATGCGTCAAAACAGCATGATTCAAGGCACGATTCATGAAGGATTGCACTCATTGGGTATTTATGAAAAACAGAAGCGCTATTCGTGCCACACGCTCATTGTTGATAAAGCACTATTGGATTCTCTGCACACCTATGAAACTTCGCTAACACCAGGCTACTTTCAAATAAACACGTATCAAAACATGGCACAGAATCAACGTGTTTTACTGGAGCATATCCTGAAGCAAAAAGAGCTTTTAGGTCCTTTGCAAGAGCTCTATTTGGAGTCAAAACTACTCGAACTGGTCTACCAAACGTTCCACAACACTTCAGTGCATGTCTGCACCAAACTGTGCCAAGATGACTGCAAATCCCTTCATAAAGCGGAGCAGATTTTACTTGGCAATCTTTCCAACCCACCTTCACTTAAAGCGCTCTCACATCAGTGTGCCATCAACGAATTTAAGCTCAAACAGGGATTTAAAGAGCTTTTTGGAACCACGGTTTATGGCTTAGTGCATATCAAACGGTTGGAAAAAGCCAAAGAACTTTTGGAAAAGCAGGAGATTTCGGTGCAAGAAGCGGCTTTACATGTAGGCTATAAAAGCCTCAGCCATTTTAGTAAAGCCTTTAAAGAGCGCTATGGCATCTTTCCTTCCGAGCTTAAAAAAGAGCGTAAATATTACCGTTAATCTTTACGAGACAACACTCTGATTTCGTCCTTTTCGTTTGGCTTCGTAAAGATTTTGGTCGGCTTTTTCGTAGAGGCTCTCAAAGGTGGCTCCCATTTTATTGAAAACACCACCGATGCTAACGGTGAGCGAAAAGGACTCGCCCTGCGTGCCTTGCAGAGACAAAGCTTCTACTTTGGTGCGAAATTTTTCTGCACTGTGTTGGAGCTGTTCGAGCGTTTCGCATGAGAGAATCATCACAAACTCTTCGCCACCGATTCGCCCGATCACGTCTGTTCCACGTGCATTGAGGGTTAAGACATTGGAAAACGCCTTCAAAACTTCATCGCCAATGGGATGTCCGTACGTGTCATTGACGCGCTTGAAATGATCCAGATCAAACAGCAAAAGTCCTTGCACGTGGGAATGAAACTTCTCTTCAAGCAGTGTTAAGATGCCACTACGATTGAGAAGTGAGGTCAAAGGATCGAGCATCGCCTTTTTTTGAAGTGTTTGGAGCTGTTCGTTGAAACTCGAAACATCCGTCAGCGTAATGAGGCGTTTATTTTGAAAGAGCGGTTTGGTGTTGATGATGAAGAAAAAAGGGCGCTCCAAGAGGCTAATCTTAATCGTTTCATGATTTTGAGCATGTAACAATGGGGCAAACAGCGCTTCTTGCTGCGTGCTAAGGCGCTCTTGGGCGCTTCCAAATATCTTTTTAAACGCGTCATTGACTTTGAGAATTTTTTCATGGTCAATGACCAAGAGCGCGTGTTGCCATGAGTCGATAATCGTTTGTAAAAAATTGCGCTCCTCTTCCAAGAGTGCTTCTTTCGCTCCCAGCTCTTTTTTCTGGTATGTTTCAATCTCGCCAAGCATGGCATTGATCCACAAAACCATCGTTCCAAGCTCATCATTGCTTTTACATGTAATCCTTAAACTCATATTATTGGGGCTGGATTTGAGGGTTTGAATCTGCTGTGAAATATGCCGAATGGTTGAGAGCACTAAGCGATCCAGTAGGACGTAAAAAAGAGCCAAAATAATCGCTAAAATCGAGATGAAATAAGCCATACTTTTGTACAAATCCTCTTTCATAAAAGCAAAAATACCACGATCAAACGTCACTTTTACGTAGAGCGATGCGGTAAAAGGGATGTAAATATCGGTAAAACTACCACTTTTATGCGTTAAATAACGCTGCTCACGGTCTTCAAAAAAGAGCGTTGATGAGGGCAAAGAGAGTGACGCATCCAATGGGACAAATTGCACACTTCCTTGAAGAAATTCGCTAAAGCGTTTGGCTAACACCTCATCCACAAAAAAGATTTTGCCGCCATAAAGCGGTGCCTGGGCTGATCCAATGAGGGTAAAAAGGGCGTATTTTCTCGTGTCATTGTGAACATTAAGCAGCGCAAAAGGTTCTTTTTGAAGCGTAGAAACCAGTAAGTCTGTGTCGATGTCCATCGCTTCGTTGCTCTGTTTTGAATCAATCACCACATCCAAGTGAGCGGTCGTACTATTTTTAAGATCAACCTTCTTTTCATCCCAAAACTCTTTTAACATGTAAAACGCGCGAAACGCTTCATTGCGTGCCCACATCTGTTCAAGATTGTTGTATTTCTCGATGTTTTGCGCTAAAAAGATCAGCAGTAATGCGAGCAAAGGAAGGGCAATCGCGACAATCAACCATAATGCCTTTTTTCTCAATCCCTATTCCTCTGCTTTTTCAGCAAAAACCATCCACCCGTGGGAATCAGCAAAACAAGAGCACTCATCAGCCATTGCAGTAACGGAATGCGCTTTTGGTGAGAAACGCTGCGTGTTGAAGAGAGCTCTTTGGGCGTCAGCAAGGAAGAGAGCTCCTTCAAATCAGCCTCAATCTCGTGGGTGTAATTCACAAGCGTTGCGGTGGTTTCACCTTTTTTCATCATCTCGGAGAGCACTCTAAAACGCTGTTCTGCTTTGAGCTTACGATCTTCATTCAGCGCTAAAATCGCCTCTTCCATACCGCTATTTTCAAAAATATCAAAATAGATTGATTGCACTTTGGAGGTCGCTTGTTTTAGCTCTTTGTGTTGATACAGCGCAATAGCACTCAAAAGAGCCTCGTTAATCTCTTGCGTCACCAGATGCCAATTTTTGACCGACGCGCGTTTTGTAAGCGGTGAAAGTGCGGGTAAAATGAGACGAATGCTCTCTTGTAAAGTCTGCATTTCAGCGCCAATAAGATTCAGTTGATGCGGCTTTTCTATCAGCAGTTCTAGGTTTAAAAACTTCTCTTCGATGGCATTTGCCTCTTCAAAAGAGCGCTCTTTTTCGATTTGGCTTTTAAGCCCAGAATTACGGTAACCATGGTAGAGGGCAAATTTAAGCTCCTCTTTGGCATGTTTGCTGTCGCCTATTTTATATAGATTGAGTGCTTTTTCGAGATCATTTTGAATAAGCTCCATCACAAAATCATTGGAAGATGCGTGCAAGAATGTCATGAAAAAAACAAGCAATAAAAACAGTTTTTGCATGAGCGTTTAACCTTTTTAGGAGCGTTTTTGGCTACTGATATTTAAGTGTTTAAAGATGTACCCTTGTACAAAATCAACCCCCAATGCCCTAGCCATCGTAAAATCCTCTTCTTTCTCAACCCCTTCTAGGATGCTTTTTTTACCCTGCGCTTTTGCAAAGCTCAAAAACCCTTTGAGGATCTCTTGGTAATCCACGCACGCCTTGATTTTTAAAAGCCATGTCCGATCAAATTTTAAAAACTGCGCACGCTTCGTTAAATCAAAGCAAAAAGGCTTTTGATCGTTGCCAATGTCATCTTGTGCGATGGGAATGCCACTTTTTTGAATCTCATCCAAGCAATACGACAGAAGTGAAACCTGCATATCGCCCGTATTTTCAGTCACTTCGATGCAGAGATTTTGAATATCGCGAAAGAGCGTATGCCAATACCGAATCTTATCGCTATCGCTGAAATTATGAGGGTCAATGTTGACAAAAAGCATACCCTCACGAGGGCGATGCGCTAGTTGCATGATTTTAAGCGCCCGCTCCAAATGAAAGAAAAGTTCGTTCTCTTTGTGCGCAATCTCTAAAATAGGCATGGGAGGAATCTGCTTGCCATTGATGACAAAACGGGCGAGTGCTTCATAGCCGAAAATATCGCCATTGTTCATATCGATAATGGGTTCATATTCGACCCAAAAACTCTGCGTATCGATAATTTTGCAGATGTCATCGTAATTGAGAAGATGCTCATGCGAGAGGGTTGGAAGAGACATATCAAAAACCTTTAGTAGCGAAACGTAAGGTCATAATGCACGTTATGACCTTACATGTAAACGCTTATTTTTCTAAAATACAACCGCCGTTTGGATTGTATTTTTTACAGAGTTCACAAAAAACTGAGCTTTCACTTCGTTTCGCGCAGATAAACTCTATCGCTTTACGCTTGGCTTCATTTTTGAACTTATTCATCGCGTTGTGATTTAAAAAGTTGGTAAGCATGATCACCAAGGTGACATCCTGAGGAATCTCTTTTTTAACCACGGAAGGGTTTCGCGCATCCCAATGCGTGACTTTCTCAAAAGAGAAATCTTGCAAAACAGACGTTATTGAATCAATTTTATCTCCACCTATGACAAGAACCGCTGACATAACTTCTCCTTTTTGATAATTGTTATTAAAATAATAGACTAATAAAGCTTAATTTTACATAACTTTGAGATTTATTATCATTATTTCTATGTAATCATTTTGTAATGCACCCGTAGTAAAGTAATTTCTATATTTTTTAAAACAAGGAGTGTTCTATTATGAGACGTTTTATGCACCTAATTTTAGCATCAGTACTATGTTCGAGCCTAGCATGGGCAGAGTTTAAACTGGATTCGCGTTATGAAGATAAAGACGGAGACATGGTAGCCGACACTCCCAAAGAAGCTTCAAAACTCATAGATCCCTCCACACTGATTTTTGCGTATACACCTGTGGAAGACCCTGCTGTTTATGTTGAAGTATGGGCGGAGTTTTTAAAGCATATGGAAAAAGTGACCGGCAAAAAAGTCCAATTTTTTCCCGTTCAGTCTAATGCGGCACAAATCGAAGCGATGCGAGCAGGACGCTTACATGTAGCAGGATTTAACACAGGTTCTAACCCCATTGCCGTTGCGTGCGCAGGGTTCAAACCTTTTACAATGATGGCAGCCAATGACAACTCTTACGGTTACGAGATGGAAATCATTACCTATCCAGGATCGGGCATTACAAAAGTGGAAGATATTAAAGGTAAAAAACTCGCCTTTACATCTCAAACCTCTAACTCAGGCTATAAAGCACCCTCAGCAATTCTAAAAGCGGAATTTCATATGGAAGCAGAAAAAGATTTTGAACCCGTTTTTTCAGGCAAACATGACAATTCCATCTTGGGTGTTGCCAATAAAGATTATCCAGCTGCATCGATTGCCAACTCTGTTTTGGTGCGTATGCTAGAGCGAAATGTGATTAAAAAAGAGCAACTCGTGAGCATCTACAAATCTCAAACTTTTCCAACTACGGGTTATGGTATGGCGTATAATTTAAAACCTGAATTGCAAGAGAAAATCAAAGAAGCCTTTTTTACCTTTGACTGGAAAGGTACCAAACTCGAAAAAGAGTTCGCCAGTGCCAACCAAACAAAATTTATGCCTATCACATTTAAAGAGCATTGGGACGTCGTTCGTAAAATTGATGACGCCATGGGTGTTAGTTACACGTGCAAATAAGGTAAGGTATGTTATCTATTCAGCATCTTAGCAAGTCATACAAAGACACTCGTCTTGTTTTAAATGATGTCAGTTTTGACGTTCAAAAAGGAGAGATCATAGGACTCATTGGCCCCTCAGGGGCAGGTAAATCCACACTAATTCGGTGTATTAACCGTTTGATAGAACCCACAAGTGGTTCTATTACGCTTGAGGGCATTGAACTCTCGCACCTTTCTTCGTCTAGACTGCGTGAACAGCGCCGTCGTATCGGGATGATTTTTCAAGAATACGCGTTGGTCGAACGCCTCAGCGTCATGGAAAACGTTCTTTCTGGAACACTGGGCTATGTCCCTTTTTGGCGCTCCTTTTTTTGTAAATTTCCGCAAGAAAAGATCGAAAAAGCCTTTGGATATTTAGGACGTGTTGGACTCATGGATCATGTAAACAAACGTGCCGATGAACTTAGTGGTGGGCAAAAACAGCGTGTTGGTATTGCGCGAGCACTTGCGCAAGAACCTTCTTTACTGCTGATTGACGAACCCACTGCAAGCTTAGATCCTAAGACCTCACGGCAAATCATGCGCCTCATTAAAGAGATCTGCAAAGAGCAACAGTTGCCTGCTATCATCAACATTCACGACGTTCTTTTGGCACAAACCTTTGTTGATCGCATCATCGGACTCAATGAAGGAAAAATCGTCTTTGATGGAAGTCCTAGTGAGCTCAATGAAGCGGTTTTAACAACAATTTATGGCAAAGAGGAGTGGCAAACAGCGCCCCAAGAGAAAGAGGCGACGGTAGCCACTCTTACCCCTGAGAGTATCGCGGTTAAATTAGAGCTTGCCGTATGATGCGTGCATGGCATCGACCGCATTATATTATTCCTCAAGCAAAGTGGCGCTGGCTTCTTTGGGCATGTTTTATTCTCTATCTCATTGTGGCGACGGGAAGTATTGATCTTCATTGGAGTCGTGTATTAGAGGGTTTTGAGCGGGGTTGGCGTTTTGTCCATGCTTTTTTGCATCCCAATTTCACCACACGTTGGAGCGACATTCAATCGGGCATGATTGAGAGCCTTACGATGAGCCTGACTTCGACATTTGTGGGTATTTTGCTCTCCATCCCTGTGGGAATCGGGGCGGCATCTAACATCAGCACGAAAAGCATTTATGCCCTATGTCGTTTTTTTATCAGCATTTCTCGATCCATGCAAGAGGTGATTGTTGCCATCTTTTTGGTTGCGTTATTTGGATTTGGCACCTTTGCAGGCTTTTTAACACTGACGTTTGCCACCATAGGTTTTTTAGCAAAACTGCTGGCAGAAGAGATTGAAGGCATTCACAAAGCGCCACTGGAAGCCATTCGTGCGACAGGAGCTTCATGGTTACAAACCTTACATTATGCGATTATGCCGCAAATCATGCCACGTTTAGTTGGGTTATGGCTTTACCGATTCGATATTAATTTCAGAGAATCCGCTGTGATTGGCATTGTCGGAGCAGGCGGCATTGGCGCAACGCTCAATACGGCGATTGAACGCTACGAATATGACTCAGCGGCGGCGGTTTTATTGCTGATTATTGCTATTGTTTTTTTATGCGAATATGTATCGGGGTACTTACGAAAATGGTTCATTTAACATCAGAAGAAGAGCTCATCTGGCAAAAACGTATGCGTTTAAAAGCGTGGTTGTGGTGGTTTGCTTGGCTTTTTTGTATTAGTTTTTTCATGATGTGTTGGCAGACAATGACACGCGATACGATGTGGGTTTTTATTTACGATGCGCCAACCCAAGCGTATGACCTGCTTGATCGTATGTTTCCGCCACGATGGAGTTATCTTCCAACACTGCTCAAACCGCTGTGGGATACGCTCAATATCGCAACGATAGGAACACTGATAGGCATCATCCTCGCCTTTCCCATCGCTTTTTTAGCCGCACGCACCACAACGCCTTCCGTGCTTTTTGTGCGTCCCATTGCGCTGTTTATTATTGTCGCTTCACGCTCCATTAACTCGTTGATTTGGGCGCTTTTACTGGTAGCGATTTTAGGTCCTGGGCTTTTGGCGGGTATTATCGCCATTGCATTTCGTTCCATTGGGTTTGTCGCTAAACTGCTTTATGAAGCCATCGAAGAGGTCGATCAAACGCCTGTTGAAGCCCTCAGCGCAACCGGGGCAAGTACGCTTCAGGTCATTGATTATGCGATTGTGCCACAAATATTGCCAAGCTTCATCGGGATTTCCCTCTTTCGTTGGGACATTAATATTCGTGAATCCACAATTTTAGGGCTCGTCGGAGCAGGAGGCATTGGCTTGGAACTGCAAGCTTCATTGAGTATTTTGGCATGGCCGCAAGTGATTTTAATCGTTCTTTTGATTTTTGCCACCGTCATTTTTTCCGAAGCACTCTCCGCTAAAATCAGGCAAGCGATTCTGTGATGCTGGCTTTAGAAACCCAAAAGGCATTTGATGCCTACGAATCCATTCGCCATCGCCTTCCTTCTGCTTCGTTTCCCAAAAACGCCACAACGCTGTCTCATGTCGAAATACTGTTTGAGCATGTTGATGGTTTTTTCCTCGATGCATTTGGGGTTTTAAACGTTGGAACGGGCGCGATTGAAGGAGCAAAAAAGTTCATCGAAACCTTGCATAAAGCCAAAAAGCCCTTTTTTATTCTCTCCAATTCTGCCTCAATGCCCAAAGCGTATCTTCTCGCTTTTTTTCACAGCGTGGGACTTCCTTTTGATGCGTCGCAAGTGATTACCAGTCGGGAGGTGCTTTGGCGGGTATTTGATCCACATAGTAAGCCTTCATGGGGCGTGATCGCACAGCAAGAACAAGCACTGGAGCAGACGTTTTCTCATGCCTTTGCTCCCGATGAGGCGTTTTGGAACAGTGACGCATTCCTCTTTTTAGGCAGTGTTTCATGGAACGAAACGCTGCAAAAACGCTGGATTGAAAGCTTACATGTAAAGGCAAAACCTATCTGGATTGCCAACCCAGACATCACCGCGCCAAGAGGTGAAGGCATCTACTCGAAAGAGCCTGGTTTTTACACGCTCTTAAGCGATGATGCGTTGTTTGAGCAGATGTCCTTTGTGGGCAAACCTTTTAACACTATTTTTGAATATGCCTTGCAAAGAGCCCATCAAGAATGGGGCATTTCCAAAGAGCGCATTCTCATGGTCGGCGACACGCTTCACACGGATATTTTAGGCGGATGCGCAGCAGGTGTCAAAACAATGCTTCTGGAAGATTACGGTTTTTTTGCCCATCAAAATGTCGATCCCTTTATCGATCAAAGTGGCATAATACCTCATTTTCGCCTAAAAAACTACGAAACGCTCTTTCATTCTTAGATCAGTTTTGTTGGGTATACTCTTATTTAAAAAGAGGATGACAATGGAATATCTCAAATCGTTGGGCTATTTTCTGCTAGCAGGACTGTTTGAAATTGGTGGCGGTTATCTCATCTGGCTTTGGCTTAGAGAAGGAAAAGGGATTGTTTATGCGCTGTTTGGTGCCATTATTTTAGTGCTTTACGGTGTCATTCCAACCTTGCAACCTGCTAGTTTTGGACGTGTTTATGCCGCGTATGGCGGTGTTTTTATCGCACTTTCACTTCTGTGGGGATGGAAGGTTGAGGGCATTGTTCCTGATACCTACGATCTTATTGGGGGAGCCATCGCGCTATTGGGTGTGGGCATCATTATGTACGCACCTCGATAATTGCAACTTAGTTGTATTTACTTTTTTTAGCTACAATACTTTATATCCCTAGGTTAAGAGTATTTAAATGGTACGATTTTTTTTACTTCTTTTGTGTTTAATTTCCATTGGGAATGCACATCCTCACACATTCATTGATGTTTATTTAGAGATTTCGAAAAATGAACTAAAAATTAAATGGTTTTTTGATGAAATGACATCTGGAGCTTTAATAGAGGATTTTGATTTAAACCATAATAAATCTTTCGATGATAAAGAAACTGCACTCTTTAAAAATGAAGTTTTTAATCCTCTTCAAAAGTTTTCTTTTTTTACAAACCTCAAAGTTGCAAAGAAAAAAATCATTTTTTCTCCTAAAAATCTTCAACTCTCACAAGTTGGAAACACTTTTGTGATAGAATTCTGCGTTGATTTAAAGCCATATGAACATCAAAAAAAATCCATTGGCTTTTGGGATGACTCTTTTTTATGTGCGCTATCGCTTGAAGCCGCGCATATTCACTCAACATTACACTATACCTTAAAAGTAGTTGATAACGCCTACTATTATGGGTACCTTTTGGAGCTACCATGACACTTTCATCCCTTGCCACCACCTTTGCCGAAGCCAATCGCTATTTCAATACCGAACTCTCCGCTCATTTTAGAGCGATTGATGAGGGAAACCTACTGCCGATGCTGCTTATTTTTGCCCTTTCATTTGGGTATGGCGTCGTGCATGCCATAGGACCAGGACATGGAAAAGCGCTCGTTGCAGGCTACCTTTTAGCCAATCCCACCAAACGCTCCCACGTCTTTCAAATAGGCTTTTTCATTGCCATCGTACATGCGCTCTCAGCCCTTATTGTGACACTTTCAGCGACCTATATCATCCAGATCAGCGCGATGAAACTCTTTCGTCAGGTCAATCCACCGCTGTTTCAGATCTCAGGTGGGCTCATCGTGCTGATGGGCTGTTGGCTTCTTTATGATGTGTGGCGCTCACGCACGATCACCAAAGAGAGCATTCGCCCACACAATAGCCGTTTTGGCGTGGTTCTTTTAGCAGGTGTCGTACCTTGTCCTGGCGTTATCACGCTCTGTTTTTTTGCGATCACGTTGGGGCACATCGGCATTGGCATCATCGCGGCTGTTTTTATGAGTCTAGGCATGGGACTGACCATCTCACTCGCAGGTCTAGTGGTGAACCGTTTTCAAAAAGTGCGTCCTATCGTTAAACATCCGCGCTGGTTTTGGGTTTTGCGCCTTGTGGGTGTTCTGTGTGTCATTGCCTTAGGCGTTTGGTTTTTAGCCAACCCCATGTCCACGAGGGCTTTTTAAATCATGTGCAAAAAATTTCTTTTCGCTTTTATGCTTCTAACCCTGCCCTATCAACTCTGTGCTTGTGCATTGTGCGCACTTTACACGCCTTCTGCCACGGTGGCTATTACGATGGAAGGCTCACCTTCAAAGATCATTTCGATCAGCTTTCTATGGAGTTTCAGCCAAGATTTCATTAACTCACTTTTAGAACGTTACGATGAAAACCACAATAAAAAACTTGACCCCAATGAGTTAGAGCGCATAAGGATCATCTTAGAAAACTACATTTCCAAGAAAAATTACCTCACCAGTATCGAATACGTGAGTGCAAAAGATGCTCAAGCACATGTTACAAAAATCCCTATAAAAGTGCTGCAAAGAGCGTTTTGGCAAGAAGGCAGTGCGCTCAATTTTCGCTTCACCACAGAGGTCAATCAAGCAGTAGCAAAGGGCGATGAGATTTCTTTTGTCATCGAAGATAAAGAGGAGTATTTCAAATTTTTAGTTCACAGCGTGACGCATACGATCGCAAAACCGTTTGCGATGGAATTCAACCTCTTTAACCACATCGCCTTTACCAAAATCACCGATGGCGAGCTCATCCAAAAGGATGCTCTTGCATCACCTCCTGCCAAAGCGATACCCTCACCAGCTGCATCGGTCGAACAACCCAAAGAGCTTCCGCCTTCACTCTCGTGGCTTCAATCGCGTTTAGCGCATCTGCAACAAAACATCCAAGAGGCGATGAACGCACTCAAAGAAAAAGGCACGTTTGCCGCTTACACGCTTTTTTTAGGTACTTCGTTTCTCTACGGACTACTTCATGCCGCAGGTCCTGGGCACGGCAAAGCGCTTGTAAGCTCGTACCTCTTTGCATCCAAACATCGCTACACCAAAGCGATCAGCATGGCCGCCCTCATTGGCATCGTGCATACCTTTGCGGCATTTATACTCACACTGGTCATTTACGCCCTCTTTGATCTCTTTTTTAACGCCTTTTTTACCGATGTCACCTACTATGCCACAAAACTCTCAGCGCTGATGATCATTGGCATTGCAGGCTATTTGAGCTGGCAGAAAATAAGAGCGTTGCAACGCACACCCAAAATCGTCGCTTTTTCTGCTCACCCGTTTACATGTAACTGTTCTGCCTGCTCACCAAAGTCCCAAAGTACCGACTGGGGCGTCGTTTTAAGCGCTGGAATCATCCCCTGCCCTGGCACCATCACGATCTTTATTTTTGCGCTGAATACGGGAGCCTATTTTTTAGGATTTATGGCGGCTCTTAGCATGAGTTTAGGCATGAGCAGTGTCATCGCACTCACCGCCATCGCTTCGGTCTTTACCCAAAATCGTTTTCAAACCAAAAGCCCTAAAATTCTCACCTACAGTGAGCCCATCAGCCTTTTGATTATGCTAAGCCTTGGCTTTATTCTACTGATCGCCTAAGGAGTTTTTGTGTTTTTCCGCCTACTTTTTTACGCCTGTTGTTTTGGCACATTTGTGTCCGCGCATCCGCATGTCTTTATCGAGACAAAAGTGGACGTTTTGCCTGAAAAAATCATCGTGACTTGGAGTTTTGATGAGATGAGTTCGGCGATGTTGATGGACGATTACGATAAAAACAAAAACAAAAAACTCGACCCTGACGAGGTTGCTTTTATGGAGAAAGATCACTTTAGAACGTTAGAGCCGTACAGTTATTTTATCCATATGTCCGATGGGAAAGATGAGTTTGATCTTAAACGGGTAGGCGAATTTAGCGCTTTGTTTGACGCGAAGAAGCTCATCTACACCTTTGCGATTCCCAAGCCAAAATTTAAAAAATACGAGCTTCGTTTTTACGATGCAGAGATGTATGTCGCGTTGATTTTAAAAAAAGAGTGGCTTACATGTAAAGAGCCCATGAAGTGTAAAATTGAAGGGTATGATGCGGATTTTTACTACGCGTATAAGGTGATGGTTCAAGAATAAGGAGAAGGCGAAGTGCCTTCTCCTCTAACATTTAGCAGGTGCATTTGCAAAAAAGCAGACGCTCTTTTGCATTTTTTGCACTGTTTTGCTCAGGTTTTTCGACATTTTTTGACTTTGGACTCGCCGCAGGATTTGGCTTAGTGTAAGCAATGTCACATGCACTCATGCACTCGCCTTCAACTCATCTTCCAACTGGGTGCACCATGACTCAATTCGACTTTTAGTGAGATCACTTTGATTGTCTTCATCGAGTGCAAGACCTATAAATTTACCATCAATGACCGAGTTTGAGCTCTCAAACGAATATCCATCAATCGACCATGAACCGATCACTTTCGCCCCTTTTTCGATCGCAGCATCGTAAATAAAGCGCATACCATTGACAAAATCACTGCCGTATCCCTCTTGATCACCCATACCAAACAGTGCAACGATTTTACCGCTCAGGTCGGCTGATTTAAGATGGCTTATAAAGCTCTCCCAATCGTCTTGCAAATCGCCATCGTACCATGTGGACGTGCCAAGAATAAGCATATCGTACTGGGCAAGTTCATCGCCACCGTTTAGTTTTCCTACATCGTAAAGATCCGCATTGAAACGTTTTTTGATTTGTGAAGCCGCATCGGCGGTATTGCCATTTGTACTTCCATAAAAGACCGCTGTTTTCATAAACTCATTTCTCCTTCGTAAGATTTAATAGATAGTATAAGGAACTAATTTAAGCGTATAGTCAAGCCCAAGCGCGTCCAGTTTTGGGCTACGCACAGGCACATGTTTTCTAAAATTGGCACTTCTAGGAAAAAGAAGATAGATATGTTTGCACTCTTGGGTTTCAAGCACATCAATCGCCCGACTGATCTCTTCGCACGCCTCGACATCGACGCGCCCTTCGATCATTTTCCATGTGGGGTACAGGTGTAGCGCCTCAGCACACTCCTCGCTTTGAATCACAATGCGAACGGCCTCTTGAACCACTGATTTGTCAGGATTTTGACGTTTCACACGGCTGAAAACGTGGTGCGTAAAGAGCTCGTAATTGTTGATCGTAAAATGAAGATCGGGATGTTTGGCAAGCAGTGCCAAATCTTCACTGTCAAAACGTTGGCTGATTTCGGTTAGGGTTGAATGCGCTTCGGACATCGATCACCTCTTTTTGTTTTTGAAATGATAACCGTTTTCAAATCATAAGTCAATATCTTTTTAGTTCTCTTGCTGTAATATTTTAAAATTAATGCGAATCATTTCATTTAAAAGCCCTAAAACAGGGAATTTTAATGATTTAAATCTTTACATGTAAAAAGGAAGAAAATGCCGTTGGAGCTTTGGACATTTTTAATTGCGATTACCCTGCTGACGATGACACCCGGAGCGGACACGATGATCGTCATTCGCAACACTCTGCGTGGTGGTGCTCGTGATGGGCTCGTTTCAAGTTTGGGAATTTGTTTGGGATTATTTGTGCACGCAACGCTCTCAGCTGTGGGCATTTCAGCGATTTTGCTCTATTCGGCTACAGCGTTTATGCTTTTAAAAACGATCGGTGCACTCTATCTTCTCTGGCTTGGTCTGAGTTCGCTTCGCTCTTTTTGGAATGCCAAAAGGATGCACCAAAAAGCGGTGGAGAAAAAACCATTTTCCTTTTGGACATCGCTTCATGAGGGCTTTTTATCGAATGTTCTCAATCCAAAAGCGATCATTTTTTACATGGCATTTCTGCCACAATTTATCTCACACGATCACTCCGCCCTTGCGCAATCTCTCTTTTTGGCGCTTATTCACTTTATCATTGGGATGATTTGGCTTGGGCTTTTGATCTACACGATTGTCTCAACCCATAGTTTTATCACGAGAAAAAGTGTACGCCAAAGTCTGGATGCCATCTCGGGCGTCGTGATGATTGCCCTTGGTATCCGACTTTTTTTGGAAAAACGTTAAGCCAAAATTTTACGAAGGGAACTCTCCAAATCAGGATACGCAAAGACAAACCCTTGATTTAAAAGCGCTTTAGGGTACGCCTCTTTACTATCAAGCAACACGGTCGATCCCTCGCCAAAGAGCATTTTAATGATGAAGGATGGCACCGGAAAAAACGTTGGGCGATGCAATACCTTGCCCAGTATTTTGGTAAAGTGATAGTTCGTAAGCGGTTGCGGAGATGTCGCGTTAAAAATGCCTTCCAACCGTTTTTCTAGTACAAACGCATAAATGGAGACCAGATCATCAATGTCGATCCAACTGGTGATCATCCTGCCATCGCCGATGATGCCTCCCATGCACATCCGAAACGCAGGCAACATCTTCTCCAACGCTCCTCCCTCGCCCAAAACCACGCCAAAGCGTAAAATAGTCGTGCGCTTTGTGCATTTTTGTGCTTCCCTCTCCCATGCAAGGGCGAGATGTCCTAAAAAATCTTCACTTAATTTGGAGCTCTCTTCATCGCAGGGCACATTATTGGGGTAAATTCCCACCGCAGAAGTTGAGATGAAATGCTCTACGTCGCTTTGATGAATCGCCGCTACAAGCTTTTTGGTCGTCTCGATGCGACTGTCCCACAACACTTTTTTATACGCTTCATCCCACTTTGCCACAATGGGAGCCCCCGCAAGGTTGAAAACGGCATAGACATCTTTTAGCTTGCGCGCAATTGCTTCCACATCATCCTTGCGTTCAATCACCACAAAATCAGGAAATTTCTGTTTTAACGCGTTTGCCACAAAACCGCTTGCGCCGCTGATCGCTACTTTCATCTTAGTGTCCTTTGAGTCGTTGTCGTATTTTTGGATCGCTCATGTTTTCGCCTCTGAGCATGCGAAGACGCATCTCCGTAAAGTCTATCATACCCTCTTTTGGATTTTCGTAGGCGGCAAAACCATAGAGCATCGGTGTCTCTTCGGTGAACGTGTACGACGCTTTGAGCGCATCGATGTAGCGATTGATCTCAGTACTAAAGACCCACAGCGTAATGGTTTCGGGGTCAATCTTCTGCTCTTTGAGCCACAAAATAGCACACCCAATGTCATCAAAAAAGTGCGTTTTAAGATCGTTCGTGATGATCTGCGCTGTGTGTTTTTCACCCACAAGGTACATATTGCAAAGCGCGCAGGTAACGGTATTGTCCTTAAATTCGAGAGGCATTTTCTCTTTATTGACGATTTGCGTGGGCAGTTGATGCTTTACATGTAAAAACCAAAAGAGACCACCCAGCGCAAGAAGTGGGAAAAGTACGAGAATAAAAACTCCTATTTTTTTCTTCATAACCAGACTCCATTGCGTAGAAAATAGACGAGCGGATAGGCGGAAATGCTAAGCAGATAGAGCGTATTAAATGCCAAAGAAGAACGCATAAATCGAGGCTGAGTTCTTCGTGAAAGAAGCGCTAGGACACCTCCTCCCATTCCCAAAAACGTACCTGCAAACACGAAAGCATACAGCGCGTACCCGACGTAATAATAATCTTTTTGCAAGAGACAAAACGGACAACGGTGTGTCGGAAGCTCGTACACATAGGTGCTAAAAAAGATGATCAACGAGATGATCGCAAAAATGAGGAAAAGTGCATTAGAGACAATCAAAAGTAGGCGGTTTTTAAGTCCATACGCCAAGAGTGTGATGCCAAAAGAGCCGTAAAAGAGCCCAACCCAAACACGCTCATCGACCACAAAAAGCAGTGACATGTACGAATCACTTGCCGCAGAGAAGAGCGTTCCGCAACAGCTGACGATTTTGCTGATGTTAAGGCTGGAAAAAAACGAGACTTCAAGCGCAATTTCGGCAAAAAGAGGCAGTGCAAACAGTAAAAACAGCACAAATTTGAGTCGTGTAAAGGGGAGTTTTTCATCAGTAACATCGGCATAATGCAGGAGCAACCAAAAGCCAAAAAGGTAGAGATTGAGCAGTTTAAACAGCGTCAAATAAAGCCCAAAATCAACCGAATTAACCACCCCTGCGGCACACATCGCTCCTGCGATGATGGAAGAGAGTTTGTCGCACGTGTAGATAAAAAAGGCAAACAGCGGCAGTTTGAGCATAAAAATGTACTTGATGATGATGGCACCCAAATAGCTCTGTTTGGAAAGGGTGTATTGAAAGGGTGTCGTTGCTTTGGCGTTCCAGTGAAATGCGATGCGAAACGCCACAACCCACGCGATGAGCCCAAAAAAGCAAAAGATGGCATCCAGCGTTAAAAGCGCGATAATTTCAGGTGTCAAACTCATACCAGTTCACCGTTTTTGATCTCGATGATACGATCGACAAACCCAAGCTCAAAAAAGAGCGGATCGTGCGTTGCGATGAGTTGCGTAATGCCTTGGCGTTTAAGTCTTTCAAACTGCGCTATCAGCTCACGCGAGAGATTTTCATCGAGATTGGCGGTCGGCTCATCGGCTAAAATAAGCAGAGGGTTATTAACCAAAGCACGCGCAATGGCGACGCGTTGCTGCTCGCCTCCTGAGAGGCGGTTTACGCGCATCTGCGCTTTATGCGCTATGCCACACTGTTCCATCGATGTTTTGGCTTTTTCATCCAAAAGAGAGAGCGCAAGGTTTTCAGGAATCAGGGGCGTTATCACATTTTCCAAAGCAGTCAGATGGGGAATCAAATGAAATTTCTGAAAGATAAACCCGATCTTTTGGCGACGCAGTTTGGCGCTAAACTGTTCAGGCAATTTTGAAATTTCCCTGCCATCCACGCTCACTTCGCCACTGTTGGGTTGCGCAAGTCCTGCGATTAAAGAAAGCAGCGTACTCTTTCCACTGCCGCTATTTCCTTTGAGCACCACACACTCGCCACGCTTTACATGTAAAGAGATTTGAGTGAGGGCAAATACGCTCTCATCGCCTTGCATAAAGCTTTTACACACATCATGGAGCTGTATCATCGCATCACCTCGTCCGCATCTAAACTTGAAGCGCGCCATGAGGGAATCAAGGTTGCGGCGATGTAAATGGGCACACTGAGTAAAAAAAGCAGTACCACCATGGAAAGATTGAAACTAAAGGGAAGCAAAAAGGTGGGTTTGAGCTCCGAATAGCCCATGAAAAGGTTTCGCAAGAGCGGTGCTTGCAGTGCATACACGTAAAAAAGAGCGCACGAGATACTCAGTAAAAAAGCGCCCAACGAGAGGATAAAACTCTCATAAAACTTCTCTTTCACAATGTCATCACTGCTCCAACCAATCGCCTTTAAAATGCCGATTTCCCGCTTCTCTTCGGAGCTTAGCCCGCTGGTTTTATCGTAAATGATGATGAAAAAGGCAAACGCACAGACGCTAAAAAGGGAGAGAAAAAAGCCACTTTTATAATCAAAAATATTTTGGTAACTCACCCTGATGTCATCTTGCGTGATGGCGCGCATATCAGGATAGCGCGCGGTGATTTTCTGCACAATGGTCGCAATCTCTTTGACATTTGCCACTTTGACCACAATGTCAGTCGCTTTGCTCTCCTCCATACCAAAAATGGCGTAGGCAAGTTTTTTAGGAAGGATGATCAGATCGTTTGACTCCAAAGCAAGATCGGAATGAAAAACCCCAGCAATCGGCACTCTTTTCCACTGACCATCGGGCGTAATAAAGTTAAAAAAGTCGGTGTAGTAGTTCTCTGCTAAGATTTTTTTCACCCCTTCGCCTACGATCATGCTCTCTTTATTGGCGAGCAGTTTCATATCGAAATGTTGGGTCAAAAGCGTAAGCGTTGACGAGTACTGCTCCTCATACGCATCGATGCCCACGACCGAAAAGTTCACACCTGCGGGTTTAAAATAGTAGTAACCCCACACACGTGGTGTCACTGCACTGATGCCTTCAATGTCTAAAAGTGCCTCGGCGCGCGCAATCGGAACATCACTCTGTTTGCCAGCGATAAAACGCTGCAAGGTGATCTGCGGCAAGGTTTTCAGCGTCGAATTTAGCTCCAACTTGATCGCATCGGCGATCATCAAAACCGAAGCGAGCAGAAAAATCAGCAGGCTTAAAATCAAAAAGATAAAAAAATTCTTGCTAAAGCGTCGCATCAAAGAGCGAATCGCATAATCCAGCAGTAAAAAATTCATATTAAAAATCACGTTCTATCCTTGAAGGCTGTGTGTTGGGTGCGAAATGGTAGACAAAAGTGGAAGGAAAATATTCTAACAGCTCAGGCGATTCATTAAAATAGGAGAAAACATCGCTGAGACTTCGGTGGCGAACATAGTGTGCTTCACCCACAAGCGCAAGATCGGGAAGCCCTACAAATGCGCTCAATGCTTCTTTACATGTAAGCTTTTCTTGAGTCAGTGCACGCGTGGATGAGAAGTAAAACAGTTGTGCCATTATCGTGACACACAGCGTCATAAAGAGTGCAAAAAACGTGATTCGAGCTGACATCATCTCTCCTGTAACATTCGCGAAGATTGTACCACACGAACGCTCTTTTATCAATAGAGTTATTATAGAACTCTTAACACGTTTTTAAAGCAAAGCTCAAAACGAAGTTTCTGTGAAAAAACTACGTTAACACTGGGTTTTCCTCGGCGGAATGCCCACGCACCTTTGGTGCTTTGTGATCTTGCGAATAAATTTTGAAAAAACTCTATTTCTTCTAAGCCATTTTGATTTACAATACGGCATCTTAAATGCTTTAGCGAAGGACGTTTTATGCAACTTGATATTTGGCTTACGATGCTGGTCGCATCCATTCTCATCAGTGTTTCACCAGGAGCAGGTGCGGTGGTTTCTATGAATTATGGACTCAAATACGGGCTCAAACGCTCTTATGCCGCCATTATGGGGCTTCAAATGGGGCTTTTTGTGCAAACCTTTGTGGTCGTTATTGGACTTGGCTCACTCATTATGAGTTCGCTTCTGCTGTTTAACATCATCAAGTGGATTGGTGTGGTTTATTTGATCTTTTTAGGCGTGATGAAGTTCATCGAAAAACCTCAATTGCCAAGTGATGCCGCCAATATTAAAGCGTTCTCAGCGTCCAAAGCATTTGTTCAAGCCACGCTCATTAACCTCACCAACATCAAAGCAACGGTCTTCTTGGTGGCGTTTATTCCCCAATTTCTCAACCCAAATGAGCCGCTTTTAGGGCAATTTGTCATCATCTGTTCGACGCTCATTTGCGTGGACATCATCGTAATGACAGGCTACAGCTCCCTTGCTTCACGCCTGAAAAACGTCATCAAATCCATTCGCGCAATTCAGATTCAAAACCGTCTGACTGGTGCTTTTTTACTCGTAGCAGCCTTTTTTATCTCAACCGCAAAAAGGGCTTAAGCGAACGTCTTGGCGTAAACCTCTTCATCAAATCCAACCAAAAGCGCCCCGTCTTCACACTCGACGATGGGGCGTTTGAAGAGGAGTTGTTCTCGTAAAAGCCAGCTTTTCTTCTCTTCATCGCTGATCTCTTTGGTTAGATTCAAGGTTTTAAACTTTGTGCCTTTGGTATTGAAAACAACAGAAAGAGGTTTTTTGGATAGCCACTCTTCCAGTTTTGCTTCGCTGATTGCGGTGGTTTTAAGATCGATAAAACTGTAAGGAACCACCTTCGCTTTAAAAAATGAAATGGCTTTTTTCACACTGCCACAGGTGGTAATGCCGTAAACTTTAATCATCCTAACTCCTCATAAAATTCGATGCGGTTGCGCCCTTTTTGTTTGGCAAGGTACATCGCCTTATCGGCTTCGCTAAAGACACGCTCTTTGCTGTGTGAATGCTGGCTAAAAAGCGAAATACCAATGCTTGCACTGCACTCATGTGTAATGATGCGTGAATCGTCTTCAAGATCAAGCACGAGCACGTATGGAGCGTTTACATGTAAACGAATTTTACCTGCAATTTTCAGTGCTTCTGCTTTGGCGGCACTCTCTTCTTCATCTAAATCCCGTAGGGCAACCAAAAACTCATCGCCACCAAAACGTGCCACCAAGTCTACCTCACGCACACAAGCGCGAAGCCTTTTTGCCACTTCGATCAACAAAAGATCGCCTGCATTGTGACCGTGCGTATCGTTGAGAGGTTTGAAATTATCAAGGTCGAGCACCAACAGTGCCCCGTGTTTTTGCATGCGTTTGGCATGGGCTATCATCGTAGCAAAGGTTTCATGAAACATCCTGCGATTGGGCAGATGCGTCAAGGAGTCATGATACGCAAGCTCTTTGATCAGCTCTTCACTCTTTTTGCGCTCGGTAATATCCGTCGAAATGCCACACAAACCGTAAATAATTCCCTCTTCATTGTAAAGAGGTATTTTCGTCGAGATACACGTAATCGCCATGGAATGATCTTTAAGCACAAAAGTATCTTCCGAGGTCACTTTATGCCCAAAATGAATCACCTCTTCATCTATTTTGCGAATCATCTGAATCGTTTTGGCATCAAAAAAGAGCTCATCACTTTGTCCTATGATCTCCTCTAGTTTCACTTCCAAATGTTCGCAAGCTCTTTTGTTGGCATACGCATAACGGTACTGAACATCTTTAATGTAGATAAACGCATCAACGCTGTCTAAAATCGTATTGAGCTTCGCTTCGCTTTGCATAAACCCTTTGGTACGTTCTTGGATTTTTTCTTCAAGGGCAACATTATTGGCACGTATATAGGCGATCATCTTGATAAACTCTTGGGAAAGTGCTTCAATTTCTGCACTTCCTAAAGGGGAGAGATCCACCTCATAGTTCCCTTTTTCCACCCGTTGCATGGAGGATTTTAGCTTTTCAAGAGGTTTGATGATTAAAAAATGTAGCGCTCCTGCAACCAAAATTAGAATCACCAAAAAGAGCAGACAAAGCATCGGGAAGATCGAAAAATCTTTGGCGATTTGCAGCTCTTCTTCATCAATGAGCGTCAAATTGAACCATTCAACCTCGGGAAGAAAACTCATGCCTAAGAGTTTTTTAGACCCCTCATACTCAACCCAAAAGGTACGAATGGCATCTGGATGCGCCCTTAGATACATTATTGCATCACGAATGGCATCTTTATCTTCAACCCGTGTAAAAAACTCCGTAATTTTTTTATGCCCACCAGCGTTTGTTTTGAGGTTTTCATCGTATTTCAGATGGGTATCTCGCTCTAATTGAACATCTAAGTGGCGGTTGATAAAAAAGTTTCGCACACCCTCTTGCTCAATGCCCACGGACTCTCTCACAAAGCGGGTAAAATCCAGTCCTGTTCCAACAATGCCTAAGAGTTCACCGTTTTCTTTTAAATCATAGTTGATCCAAATGTACGTCGTACCCAAAAATTCATCGGTATCGACATTGATGCGATACGCTTGATTGTCGCTCAAAACATCGTAAAACCATGCGTCATTTTTTTGACTTGAGGAGAGTTTGTACTGAAACTGTTTTCCGTTATAACTGTTTTTGGCATCATTGAAGTAGTAATTTTCACTTTTTGTAAACGCCGCAAAATAGCTTTGGCTCTGAAACTTTGAACGATACGCCTCTAACAGTGCAATGCCATTTTTGCGTAAAAGGGGGTCTTTATCATTGCGCGCCATGGCAAGCAGTGTGGGTTCTTTGACCATCTCTTTGATAATCTCAAGCTCGTGCAAAAGGGGCAAAAGCGTGCGATTTTTATCAAAAAGAATCTGCTTCTTGACAAACCGTTCAGCCCATTTTTCATTGATCTGTTCTAGCACATGCTTAGAATAGGACCAAACCGTAAGCGAAAAGAGGATGAACAAAGCGGTCATAAAGATAAAAAGTTTTACTTTGAGACTCATTGTCACTCCCTCTCTTTCCTGATGATTTGAATTATAACAATTTTTTGTCACAAATACGAATGACATCTTGATTTTAATTTCAACCTGTAAGCATCATTACTCTATAATAACAGCACTTTTTTACAAGTTGGAACCCATGAATAATCTCTCTCGTGAAGCACAAGGCTACATCTACGCACTGATGGCATTTGGTTTTTGGGGCTTAATCCCGATCTATTTTAAACTGATCGCTTCGGTCTCACCTGCGGAGATCTTGGCGCATCGTATTATCTGGTCGGTGGTGTTGCTCTTTGGCATGATCCTTTTTAGCCGTCAATTTGGTGCATTTACCCTCCTCATTCGAGACCTCCACAAGATCAAATACCTCGTCCTCACAGCCCTGCTTGTCTCCATCAATTGGCTCGTTTTCATCTGGGCGGTAAGCCATAACATGATCGCAGAATCCAGCCTTGGCTACTACATTAACCCACTGGTCAATTTTGCACTGGGCATCATTTTTTTCAAAGATCGTCCCTCCTTTTGGCAAAAAGTTGCCATTGGGTTAGCCTTTGGCGCTATTGTCTATCAAGTCGTTACGCTCGGCTCCATCCCTGTTATTTCACTCGCCTTAGCCTTTAGTTTTGGCTTTTACGGGATGATTCGCAAACAGATCAACTTGCCTGCCATGAATGGGCTTTACATCGAAACGCTCATTTTATTGCCTTTGGCACTGCTCTATTTTAGCTACCTTGTTGCGACAGACCAAAACGCGTTTGTCTTTCCACCCAATGGCGTTTCATGGCTTTTACTGCTCGCTGGCATCATCACCGTACTTCCATTGTTGTGGTTTAATGCCGCTGCTACACGCATTTCACTGATCCACATCGGCTTTTTTCAGTACATTAGCCCGACCGTTTCCTTTTTGTTAGCTATTTTTGTTTATGATGAAGTTTTACTTCCTGAAAAACTGACGACGTTTGTGCTGATTTGGATTGCGTTAGCCATTTTTAGCATCGATGGGTATATGAAAAAAAGAGCTTCCAAAGAGGGTTAAATGAAAATTTTAGTCGTTGAAGATGATGCCAAAATCGCCTCGTTCCTTAAAAAAGGACTCGAAGAGGAGTATTTTTGTGTCGATCAGTGTGACAACGGTGAAGACGCGATCTACTTAGCGCAAATGGGTGCTTACGATGTGATCATTTTAGATATTATGCTGCGAGGTGCGCAAGGCGATCAGGTTTGCCAAAAGATTCGCGAAAAGAAACTTACAACGCCTATCATTATGCTCAGTGCCAAAAGTACGATCAGCGATAAAGTGAGTCTGCTCAATTTTGGAGCCGATGACTACTTGACCAAACCGTTTAGTTTTGAAGAACTTTTGGCGCGCATTCATGTGCAACTACGCAAACATAACGCCAAAGAATCTGTGCTCAAAGTGGCAGATTTGGAGCTCAATCTTTTGAGTAAAACGGTGATGCGTTCAAGTGAGCACATTGTTTTAACCGCCAAAGAGTATGCCCTTTTGGAGTATCTGATGCGCCATAAAGGCTCCATCATCGAAGAGCGCGCTTTAGAAGAGCAACTCTTTAGCAGTGACCAATCCATCAACAGCAATATCATTTCTGTTTACATGTACCGCTTACGCACAAAAATCGATAAAAATTTTGAGCTAAAGCTCATTAAAACCCACCGTAATTTAGGATACTCGATCCATGAAAACGCCCTTTAAAAGCCTTAGATTCCGTCTTTTGGCGGCACTTTTTGTTATCTTGTCTGCTCTGTTTTACAGCTTTGGCTATTTGGTCATTTATACCCTTGAAACGTCGTATCAAAAAAGCATTGAAGCGACGTTATTTACCGTTTTAAAAGACATTAAACACGATTTTGAGGAAGATCCAAACAAAGAGATAACGCTAAATGAAGTCAAAGAGGAGTTTGCCATTCCGCTCTTGTATGCGCAAGTGGTCGCGTATGACAGCATGTCAAATGCCCCACAGATCCTGTCGCGCTCAAGCGATCTTAAAGAGCTGAGGCTGAAAATCGAGCCTGCTCTCATTCAAGAGATCTTGGAACAACCCAGAGAAATCGCCTTTTCACTCGCTTTTGAGCCGAATCTGAGCCCTCATAAAATCTATATCGGAACCATGTTTTTAGCGCAAAATGAGTACCAAATGCTCTTTTTACAATGTGCTATTCCCTACGATAATCTCACACCACAGATTCAAGAGATGATCACAACGCTGAGTATCGGGCTTTGCGCTTTGCTCTTAATTGTTCTTGGTTTAGCCTACATGCTCATCTCCAAATCGCTCTCCAACGTTCAGCATGTTACCAATGCCGCTAAAGCGATGCGAGGAGAGATGGCGCATTCCATCATTCCTAAATCGCACACCGCTTATGAGATAGACGATCTCATCGAAACCTTTAACACACTTCTTAGCGAACTCCAACACGCCTACGCACAAGTCAAACAGTTTGGGCAAAATGCTTCGCATGAGCTCAAAACGCCCCTCACCATCATCAAAGGCGAAGTCGAAGTCGGGCTTCGTAAAGAGCGAACCATCCACGAGTATGAGCAAATTTTAGAAAAAGTGGCAAAAGAGGTTGGGGTTTTGCATGAAGTCATCGAAAAGATTCTTTTTTTATCGAGCAACACCAAAAATGATCTTAAAAAACATTTTCATGAGGTCTATCTGGATGAAGTTTTACTCGAAGCCATCGAAGAAAAACGCCCTTTGTGTGAACCCAAAGGCATTCACCTCATCGTCGAAACCCTGCAAGCACAAAATCTCAGAGGCAATGCAACCCTTTTAAAAATCGCCATTGCCAACCTCATCGACAATGCCATCAAATATTCACCCCAAAATGCCACGATTCACATCAGCCTTAACGCGCACGAGCTGAGCGTTAGGGACGAGGGGATGGGCATTAAGCAAGAGGCTATAGAGCATGTTTTTGAGCAGTTTTACCGCACTCAAGAGAGCAAAGAGATCGCCTCTGGGAGTGGATTGGGGCTTGCAATCGTTAAAAATATTATCGATCTGCATGATCTTTCCATCACCCTTGAAAGCGAAGAGCAAAAAGGAACACATGTAAAAATCCTTTTCTAATTCATCTTCCATTCATGCTCATGCTCTAAAATTTCCTTATCTTTTAGGTAAGGAAAACCTATGCTTTTCTCTTTTTTCAGATCCCAAAGTCAAAGGGCCATTTTAATGACCGCCCTAGGGATTGCTCTGTTATGCAACATCACTTTTTTTTCAAAACTGTTTCACTATGCTCTCAGTGAGCACAACTATTTTCTAGCGTTGAGCGCACCTTTTATTCTGATGCTGATGCTCATTGCTCTCTTAAACCTTCTCTTGCTTTTTGCCTCTAAAAAGCTTTTTCGCTTGAGTCTTGTTGTGCTGATTTTTGCGGGTATTTTAGGCAGTTATTTTATTGATTCTTTTGGAGCTATCATCGATGCCAATATGTACACCAATATTTTTCAAACCGATAGCGGTGAAATACTCGATCTTTTAACGCCTAAACTTTTGCTCTACGTTGGGGCTGCCACACTTATCTCACTTTGGATACTTTTTAAAGCGCCTATACGGTTTGAAAGTTTCACCCAAGAGTTTGCTCAAAAAGCACTGGTACTGATTGTCTCTCTCCTGATGGTTTTGGGTGTTTATATGAATTTTGGCAAATCCTACAGCTCCTTTTTTAGAAACCATAATGAGCTTAAAATGTACATAAACCCAGCTTTTCCTATGCTCTCTTTTACAAAATTCGTTTATAAAAAAATCAAGCCAAAGCCTGTTTTTACCGCTATTGCAATGGATGCAACGCGTCCCATCCATGAAAAGAAAAAACTGGTTGTATTTATCTTAGGTGAAACAGCACGTGCGCGTAATTTTGCGCTCTTTGGGTATGATCGCCCAACCAATCCTCTGCTTTCCAAACGGGATGACATCGTCTTTTTAGACAATTTTGCCTCCTGTGGAACGGCAACGGCGATCTCGGTGCCGTGCATGTTCTCTAAATTTGGTAGAACCAATTGGAGTGAAGAGAAAGAGTCGTATGAAAATATCGTGGACGTGCTTGCCAAAACAGGCGTGCGCGTCATCTGGAGAGACAACAATTCAGGTGGCGACAAAAAAGTTGCCAAACGCATGAGCGATGTCGTGAACTACGGGGGAAAAGGGTTTGATGATGTCCTGCTTCGTGACTTTCAAGCCAACATCGATAAGCAGTATAAAGACACGTTTGTGGTCTTGCACCAAGAAGGAAGCCACGGACCGACCTACTTTAAGCGCTATCCTGACGCGTTTAAAACATTCACTCCAACCTGTGATACGCAAGATTTGGAAAAATGTACGCAAGAGATGATCGTCAATACCTACAATAACACAATTGCGTACACCGATTACATCATCAACGAGACGATTACGCAGCTCAAAGCCAATGAAGACAAATACGACACCACGCTCATTTATATCTCCGACCACGGCGAGTCTTTGGGTGAAAATGGTGTCTACTTACACGGACTTCCCTACATGATCGCTCCCGAAGATCAAAAGCACGTGCCAGCACTCTTTTACTTCAGCGACAAAGCTAAGCGTGAAGCCTTACATGTAAAAGCCAATGAGCGCTTTTCGCAGGACAATCTTTTCCACACGCTCTTAACGCTTTTTGAGGTTAAAACCAGCGAATACAAGCCAAACCTAGACCTCTTGCGCTAGGTTTGTGCTATACTTTTTGATCTTTACATGTAAAGTGAAAAAAGCATGCACCATACGTTTGAACCTGTTTATAATATCCACTCAAACGTGCTGATTTTAGGCACGTTTCCCTCCGTTAAATCGCGTGAACAACACTTCTTTTACGGCAACCCACAGAACCGTTTTTGGAAGGTCATTTCCGCCATTACTGAAGCACCGCTTCCCATCACCATCGAAGAGAAAAAAGCGATGCTCTTAGATCATGGCATTGCCATTTGGGATGTCATTCAAAGCTGCGATATTACAGGCTCCAGCGATAGCAGCATCACAAATGTGGTACCGATGGATTTTTCAAAGATTCTAAGGCACGCTTCCATCAAACAGATCTACGCCAACGGCGCAACAGCTGAAAAACTCTACCAAAAGCACTGCGAAGCAACGACAGGAAGGAACATCATCAAACTCCCTTCCACTAGCCCTGCTAATGCCGCATGTTCTTTGGAAAAACTGATCGAAGCGTGGAGCGTTATCTGCCGATAACGTTGCCTTCTTTTTCATCATGCGCCCTCATAGCGCTGTGTTATAATGTCTCTCATAGACCAAAAAGGGGGCTTTGTGGTTGCACAACTCATTCAAGACAGCGCTATTTACATCTATTTTCAACCGATCGTCTCCATTCGCAGTGCCAAGGTGATTGGTGTTGAAGCGCTGATGCGCGCGCACGATAAGCACAATGAACCGCTCTCGCCTATCTTTGTATTTGACCAAGCCAAAAAAGAGCATCTCTCGTTTGAGCTCGACAAATACGCGCGAACCAAAGCGCTTGAAACCTTTAAACCACTGCTAGACGCCAACAAAGAGCTGTTACTCTTTCTCAATTTTGAATCGCATCTGCTCGATAGCAAAATTAGCTTTGATGACTTTGCTTTCTGTTCACTCGCCAATGATTTTGGTATTCCGCCCTCACACATCGTCATTGAGATCAAAGAGTATCAGATCGAAGACACAGAGCGTCTCAAACAGTTCTGCGACTTCTACAAAGATCGAGGCTTTCTCATCGCTCTGGATGATTTTGGTGCGGGCAATGCCAATTTTGATCGCATCTCCACCGTACGCCCCCACATCGTCAAAGTTGATCGCTCGCTCGTGTTTAATGTGCATCAAAATTTCATCCATAAAGAGATTTTAAAATCCATCGCTAATATGTGCTTCAACATCGGCGCACTCGTGCTTGCCGAAGGGGTGGAAGAGGAAGAGGAAATTTTGCGCTCTTTAAAACTCGACATCGATCTTTTTCAAGGATTCTGGTTCGCAAGACCTAGTGCAACGATCTTTGATAAAGCGCTTTTGGATGAAAAAATTACCCACATTGGAGCAAGACATACTCAAAATGTCAAATCTTCCATGCAACGCAAAGAGATCTTAATCGAGAGTGCCAAAGCCTACACACACGCAATTATCGAAACAATTACACAAAAACATCAACCTGATCTGTTCGCGTTTCTGAAAGAGTTTGAGATCATCGAAGCGATCTACTGCATTGATGCTCAAACAGGCATTCAAGAGGGCAATACGATCATCAGCGCAGACACCAACGAGTTTTTCCAACCCGCACGAAACGGCGATAACCACGCGCTTAAAGAGTATTTTTACATCACCAAAGAGTCCAAACGGGGCAATTACCTGAGCCAAAAGTACATTTCAAGGGCTTCGGGTCGCATGTGCCGCACCTTCGCTCAAAAATTTGCGCATGAAGGCAAAGAGAGCATTTTGTGTCTCGATCTTAAAGTGCAAACGCTATAACACAAATGCCTAAAGTTTGATGGTCATTCTAAAAGTACAAAAGCCGTTTAGCCTGATTTGCGCTATAATATGAATACAAAAAATACACGTATTCACAAAGGAGGATATTATGGCGACTTCCATTCGACTTGATGATAGTTTTGAAGCACGCTTAAGCCGTTTAGCCTCATTAACCGATCGTCCAAAATCTTTTTATATCCGCAAATTATTTGAGGATTATTTTGAAAATTTGGAAGATTATTATTTGGCAGAAAAAGCAGATCAAACGCCTGAGCCAATTTATACCTTAGATGAAGTGGTACAAGAACTTGGCTTGGATCGTTAAATTTAAAGAGAGTGCCAAAAAAGAGCTTTCAAAACTAGACAAACCTATTGCAAAAAAGCTTGTTATCTTTTTACAACAACTAAGTAATTGTGATGATCCTAGGCATAAAGGTAAACAGCTCAAGGGTAAACTCAAAGATTTTTGGAGATATAGAGTGAGTGATTATCGCATCATTACCAAAATCACCGATCAAGAAATCACTATTTTAGTTTTAAAAGTGGCACATCGTAAAGATGTTTACGAGGATCAATAAGTCAGATTTAAAAGGTTACATTTTTACAAACGCTTTAAGGTCGTGGAAATGCCACAATAAACCTAGCGCCGATCGTGCGCTCTTCGTGGGTGATATTTTCCACCCTGATGCTGCCTCCAAAGCTCTCGTTCATGATCATCGAGCAGATGTAAAGCCCGATGCCACTGCCTTGCATCTTCCCTTTGGTGCTAAAATAAGGCTCGAAAATGCGCTCCAATAAGCTCTCCTCAATGCCCCCTGCGTTATCTTCCACACACAAATGCACCCCCTCTTCATTCCTCCATGCTACAAGGCAGATCTGTTTGGGCTCAATTTCCTTGGTGCTAAACGCATCTTTGGCATTGCTTAAAAGGTTGAGGATGACTTGCTGTAACTCATTGGCTAAGCCATAAACCTCCACCGTTTCATCGATATTGTGGGAGAGTGCGATGCCTTCATTGCGCAGTTGTATGGCGGTGATATTGGTTGCATAGCGCACCGCTTCGTGCAGCTTAAATGCTTTTTTCTCTTTATTTGGTTTGTAAAAATCCATAAAATCGTTGATGGTACTGCTCATCTGCTCAGTCAGTGACTCAATCGTATCAAACGCGCTGTGAAATTTTTCATCGCTTAAAGCGCCTAAGGCATGTTTGCATCTAAGATCGAACGTTGTGAGATTGAGCACATTGAGCGGTTGGCGCCACTGGTGGGCGATGTGTCCGATGATTTCGCCCATGGCGGCGAGCTTGTGTTGCTGTACCAGCATCGCCTCTTGCGCTTTTTGCAGGCGCCTTGATTCTACCATTTCGGTCACATCAAAAACCGTCATAATTTTATAAGGCCCTCCAACAATATGCTCCAAAAGCCCTTCGGTCGCATAAACGTCGATGCGCTTGCCACCTTTTCGTACTAACTCCATTTCGCCATCGTGCGCCGTTTCACGATGAGAGAGAAAAGCATTGTGATGCAGCTCTGATTCATCGCGCAACTCTTCAGGAACAAGCAGATGAAAATGTCTGCCAATCAACTCTGCTTCGCTGTAGCCGTAAAGTTTAGCAAACGCGGGATTAAGTGCCACAAAACGCCCTTCTTGATCTAACAAAGCGATGCCAAGATTGGCGGTTGCAAAGATCTGCTCGTAAAAAGCCTCACTCTCTTTCTGGTCACCCTCTTCTTGAAAAAGGAGGCTGTGAGCACACGAAAGATCGGCATCACTTTCCCCCAAAGCAGGCGTAGCAATAGGCCAAAAGAAGACGATATAGCCCTGTTTACAACCCTCTTCAAGCAGGGGATTGGCTCTGACAAACACATCGATCCACCTGCCATCTTTGGTTAAAAAGACCTCTTCGCCCGCATAGGTTTTATCTTGCAGAAACGCTTTGTAGATGGAGCATTGCAAAAGCCCTTTTTTTTCATGATGCGCGTGAAAGATAAAATGTCCAATTTTGCCTAAAAGTTCCTCTTCACTGTAACCTAAAATCGTTTGAGCCGCGGGATTAAAATGGGTGATTTTGCCATCGCTATCAAAGGCGTAAAGCCCTTCACTCATCGAGTCATAAAACTGTTTTAAAAACTTAGAGGGCATGGATAGACTCCTTTGCTAAAGGAAGGCGTACCTCAAAAACGGCACCCTCTTTTTCATTGTACGCGATGATTTCACCCTCGTGTTGTGTAATGATTTGCTGAGCGATATTGAGCCCAATGCCAATGCCAGAGCTCTCTTTCGTACTCTCAAATGGCTCAAAAATACGCGGTAAAATCGCAGCATCAATGCCTCCAGCGTTATCACAAAAACGCACCACAACCGTTTGATCTTCTTTAAAAATCTTTACATGTAAAGTGCGTTTTTCAAACGACTCGATCTTGACAAGCTCATCTAAAGCGTTGTTCAAAATGATCACAAACACCTGCTCGATGCGCTGTTTTTGAACGTTACATGTAAAGTGGTATTCACTTTTAGAAAGGCTTAGATCAAAGATTTTATCATTCATAGAAATAGCAACAATCTGCTTTGAACGGTTGTATGAAAGGGCTAAAGAAGCGCACAAAAGTTCAAACAGATTGACCTTCTCTTTTTGTTCGCGACTCTTTTGAGACGCCTCACGCATCGTCTCGATAATGCTCTCAATTCGCTCAATGCCCTCTTGAATGGATTTGCTATCTTTGAGCATCAGGTTTTTACGAGAAGAATCCGGCAGTGCTGCCATAATGTCTTCTACCAGCATCTCAAAATTACCTTTGACATAAGTCAAAGGCGTGTTGATCTCATGCGTAATGCCCGCTGCCATTTGACCGATGGCGCTAAATTTGGCATTGCGTACCATCTCTTCTTGGTAGATTGCTTGGATTTTGAGGTTTTTATCCAGCTCTTCGCGAATACGATTTTGCAGGTAGATTTCTTGTTTTTCCGCTTCGGTCATATCGATGAAAACGCCCACAAACCCGTCAAAAACACCATTGCGCATCATCCGTTTTTTTTGGATTTCCAACGTTATTTCCTTGTTGGTAAGGGGTGCGATGGTCGTGGTTTTATAGACTTGAAGGTTACATGTAAGCATCTCTTGGTCTTTTTTAGAGAGCCTCTTAGCGATTTCGACAGGGTAGAGATCAAACACCGTTTTGCCCAGAACATCCTCTTTTTTCAAACCAAAATAGGCACAATACGCACGACTGCATCCGATGTAGCGAAAGTGGCGATCTTTAATAAAAACAGGTACAGGAATAATGTCCAAAATCGTTTCGATGTCGCGTAATTGCTTTTGGTATTTGAGGTTGAGTTTTGCAATGGTATTGCGTGATTTAACGCGTAAATTAATATCTCGAATACTCCAAATACTGTAGCTTCCCTCCGTATCGACAAAGCGCCTACCATAAAGCTCCGCCCAGAAACTTTGACGGTTTTTGGTGCGCAAACGATACTCAAGGCTTGAAATGCTTTCAAAATTTCCCTCATGCAGGTACTCTCTCCACCATTTTTCATAACGCTTAGGCGTTGTAAAGAGTTTTTTAACGTATACGCCCAGTATCTCGCCTCGACCATAGCCCAAAAGCTTGCTAAAGGTCTCATTCACTTCAATAATACATTGGTGCTCGTCTAAAACCATATAGGCAAGATCGGAATTGTCAAAGAAGAGTTTGGCTTTACTCGCTAAGCGCTCTAGCTCTTTTTTTTCAGCAATGGCGCACTCTAAGATGCGCCTGTTTTGGCTTTTAAGAACGGTAATTTCTTGCTCAAGATCGAGGATCTTAGAGAGTAAATCTTTCATACAAGACGCTACTGAACCAGTTCGTAAATCTTCTCTTCTAAGGCTTTCATTGAGGAAAATGGTTTCATAATGTAGTGGGTTGCCCCTTCGCGGTGCGATTTGAGCACTTTATCAAGCGTGGAGTACGCTGTCATCATAATGATTTTAAGCTCTGGTGCTTTTTCATGCAAACTTTTGAGTACATCCAACCCATTCATCTGTGGCATCATAATGTCTAAAAGCACCACATCGTAGCTTTTATCAATGCGAGAAATTGCATTATGCGGGTTGGAAAAAGTCGTGACCGCAAAACCTTGCGTTCGACTCAAATACTTTTCGATCATATCCAAGATCTCTTGCTCATCGTCAATGACCGCTACTTTAATCGTTTTTTTCATTCATTATCCCCTCACCTGTTTGTCAAAAAGATGCTCTTTGGCTTCGAGCATCAACGTTTTTGCTTTTTCATCGACCATCGAGTCCAGTGTTGTAAAAACATCGCCGCTAGCACTTTCAATCTCTTTGACCATCGTTTCAATTTCGGCTTTTGAACAGACCGCTTTTTCGCCGCCACACTCTTTGGCTAAACGATTTGCCAATTCATGCACTTTGGCATGCGGGTTTTCCAGTTTTCCAAACGAAGCCGTTTTGCTAAACTCCTCTTTGCCGATGCCTCGCTCATACCAATTGCCCAATCGGCAGTCATGGTGCGTAGTGGCTTTAAAGTCGGTGTGTTCGCCAAACAGAAGCGCGTAGAGATTATTTTTATAGATGACATGGTCGATTTTAGCGAGCGATGCGAAGATTTTATCACTCAGATGACTCACTTCAAACATCGATCTCGTCGCATTTTTCTCAAAAGAGATGATCTTAATTTTAAGCGCGTCGGTCTGCTCTTTGGTGGTACGCGCAATCACGCTCACCTCTTCGGTACTATGCTCAGAGTGTGAAGACTCTTGTTGCATCGTTTGAACGACCATCGCGATCTCTTTGGTCGCTTTTTGCGTGCGTTCAGCCAAGTTTCGCACCTCATCAGCAACGACAGCAAACCCACGTCCGTGCTCACCTGCACGCGCGGCTTCGATGGCGGCATTAAGGGCTAAAAGATTGGTCTGATCGGCAATATCTTCGATAAGTTGCACCACTCCTGAGATCTCTTTGCTTCTGGTTAAAAGCGACTTTGCATTGCTGAGTACATCACTCATCAATAGACTGAGTTTATCCATGGCGGTGGAAGAATCGTTGGCAAGGGTGAGTCCTTCGCGTGATTCTTGAGAGATTTGAGCTGACTCTGTTTTCATCACTTTAAGGTCATCCAAAATTTCAGAAAAGGTCGTTTGAGAGTTTTTAAGCGCTCCTGCAATGGAGTTTTGATGCAGGCTTAAGATGTTGCTGTCTTTGGCGTTGCGAACATCGGTTTTGATGATGCTATACGCAACAAGCTCAGGGCTTAAACGTTTGGAAAGAACGGAACCTTGGCAACCATCCATGCTGATGTTTTCCATCGATTCATTCAAAAGTGAGGCTAATTTAGCAGGCTCTTTGATCGTCACTTTGGCAAGATCGTTTTGCATCACGATCTTTTTAGCGCTATCAATCACAATGATCATCTCTTCTTGCGAGAATTGAGAAAGTGCGAGAAGGCGCTCATTTTCTGCTTTCAATTCCACGATCTCATTTCGCAGAATCGCAAGTTCTTCAGGCTCTTTTTTCGTAAAAAACATCCATCGCCCCTGTACAATTTTGATGCGATACTATACCATATTCATCTGCATTTTTTGCGCTTCGGGGCTAGGAAAATGTCACGCTTTTTTTAGGAGTGATCATGATGGCAATTGCCATGCTTATGGTCGTGTTCATGCCCACCTTGATGACCGCTTAGAGGATTGTTTTTCGGTTTTTCACAGCATTTCACTTTGGCACGAAATTCACCTGCTTTGAGCTCGTCGCCACAGCCATGTCCTTTTTTTTCGTCCTGCTCCTCACCTAGAAGTTCGGCGTAGTTTGTCACGTTGACTTCGAGCAAAGTGCCTTCTTTAAATTTTTGCAATGCCTCAGCAACTTCGATGCGCTCTTTACCTGCAAAATAGATGTTAATCCCTGATTTTTGAAGTGCTTGAAACGGCTTTTCGCCCAAATGGTTGGTAATCAATGTTTTAACCCCTAAACTCTCAAACCATCGCGCTGTTTTGATGCCACCTTCGGCTTGGTTTTGCGATACACTAATAGCGCCGTCTTCTGCTACAAAAGCAAACCATTTGGCTTTGCCAAACAGGGGTGCAAGCGCACTCTCTTTTTTTTCGGTTTTAATGGGTAATGCGATCATTCTAAACTCCTTAATTGGTCATATGTTCACAATCATAGCACTTTAAATGAACATATGTCAACTATCTTTCAATAATCTATGCTATGATACTTTTATAATTAGACAAAAGGAATGCAATGCCTCGCCACAAATGTCGCCGTGCAACTTCGTATCAGCCGCTGATTACCCGTTTTATGCCCAAAGGTGGCGTGCATGAGGAGTCTATTACGCTCATTCCAGAAGAGATAGAAGCACTCTATTTGATGGATTTGTTGGGGCTGTATCAAGAAGAAGCAGCGGTGAAAATGGAAGTCTCACGCCCCACGTTTGCGCGCATCATTAAAACCGCACGTCAAAAAGTGGCATTAGCGCTTCTTTGCGGACAAGAGCTACACTTAGAAACCAAGCGCGATCGCTATGTGATCGCCTTTTGTTGTGATGAGAAAGAGCGCTATGAGAACCTTCATCCAAAAGGAAAATACCTCTTTATTTTTACGGTGCAAGACCAAAAAATTGAGCACTTTCTCTGCTTAGAAAATCCTGCCCATGGCAAAGACATGAAGCCACCCCTTCTTTTAACCCCTCTTTTTCAAGAACATGGCGTGAACTTTTTTCTCACCGCAACCTTAGGGCAAGGGCTCAAAAAAACCCTCGCCAGCGGAGGAATTCAGGTCATCTCCAAAGAGAGCATTTCAGAAGAGGAGATACCTAAACTTTTTTGATTTTAATAGCGTCCTTATCGAACGCTTGGAGAGTGCCCACGCACCTTTGGTGCTAACATAAAATCTAGTAAAGTGCTAAGAGTACGACACCAAAAATGATGCGGTAGATGCCAAAACTGACAAAAGTAAAACTGCGTAAAAAGCGTAAAAAGAGCTTAATCGTAAAATACGCGGTCATAAATGCAACCACAAAACCTACACCTAAAACGATGAGATTGTCGGCGTTAAATTCTTGGTAATTTTTCACGATGCTGTATCCTGTTGCCGCACTCATGACAGGGAAGGCGAGTAAGAAGGAAAATTCGGCACTTGCTTTGCGCGTGAGTCCCACAAACATAGCGCCTAAAATGGATGAGCCTGAACGAGACGTGCCTGGAACCAGCCCTGCAAGTTGTGCGAGTCCAATGAGAAAAGCTTGCTTGTAACTCACTTTTTCAATATCATCAATAAAATGCTCTTTGGGTTTGTAGTACTTCTCCGCAATCAAGAAAACCACACCACCCACGATAAACATTGTCGCGACGATCTCGACGCTAAAGAGCCCTTTGATCTGCTTGGAAAACAAAAATGCAACCATGCCAATGGGCAAAAACGCCACGATTATTTTCTTCCAAAGCTCTATTTTTTGGAATGTAAATTTCTCTTTATACGCCAAAACAACCGCCAAAATCGCCGCAAACTGAATGATAATCTCATACGCCTTGGTGACACTGTCTTGTTTGATGCCTAAAAAATCTGCCATAACGATCATGTGCCCCGTTGAAGAAACAGGCAAAAACTCGGTGAAACCCTCGACGATTCCCATAATGATTGATTGAAAAATATCCACAAAAATTCCTACATGTAAAATAAAAAAAGATTGTAACATAAGGCTTATTAGACTTTGAGAAAATGGTTTACATGTAAAGATAGAAGCTAAAAAGAGTTCGTGAAGAACTCTTTTTACTGAATGGTAGTAATAACACCTTTTTTGAAAACAAACTCTGAAAACTCATTACCAATTCCTGGTAAATCTGGCACAGTATACATCCCTTTTTCAGGCTGATAATCATGAATACAGAGTCGTTTATTGTAGTCATGCAAATTATAGACATGATGCTCATGAATCGTAAAGTTTGGAATGGCCGCTTCGAGTTGAAGCGCAACAGCGGTTGAAAGCGGACTGGCGCAGACATGCGCTTGAACCCCAACGTCATACAGATGTGCCATATCGCAAATCTTTTTCGCTTCGGTGATGCCACCGCAATTACCAATATCAGGCTGAATCATCTGAATAGAGCCATTTTCAAAATAAGGCGCGAAACCCCACCTAGAGTAGATGCGCTCGCCTTGAGCGATGGGGATATTAATATGATCGTGGATAAATTTATTGGTTTTTGGCGTTGGGGTGCAGGGCTCTTCAAAAAGAAAAATGTCATATTTTTCAACCAAACGACCCAATTGAACTGCCACTTGCGCATCAATGTATGAATGGTTTTCCATAATAATATCCACATCCGCACCAATAGCATCTCTCACCGCCGCGACTCTGTTGACGACCATATTTTTATATTTGGGAGCCAACAGTCTGGTTGTATCTTCACTTGTAAGACGACGACCCGTTTCATCAAAAGTGAAAAAGTCGATTTTAATCGCGTCATAGCCTTGTGCCACCGCAATTTTTGCATACTTCACATAATCAGCAATGCTCGCCGCAATTTCCCTGCGCTCACCCCAACCAAACTGCAATTGACTCGCATATGTGCGCAACTTATCGCGCATTTTTCCACCCAGAAGCGCATAAATTGGCATCTGAAGCGCTTTGCCTTTAATGTCCCAGAGCGCAATGTCTAAAGCAGAAATTGCCGAAAAGATGACTGAACCGCCATTTTGTGCCCAAAAGGTTGACTTGTAGAGTTTTTCCCAGATCACTTCCGTGTCAAACGGATTCATTCCAATGATTAAAGGGGCCACATCTAACAGCATTCCATGTGCCGCTTTGGCACCAATGCCATACGCCATCGCCGATTCGCCATCGCCATAAATACTCTCATCGGTATAAACCCTACACACAATAGGATGCCACCCTTTAGGATTGTCTTCTACATCCACCGCGATGACGTCAATCTTCGTTATTTTCACCTTCAACTCCTAGTGTTTCATGCTAATGTATCCCCTAAAAACCAGGGATACTGCTTCCTTTGTAAATACCATTAATGCCTTCTCGTACTTTTTCAGTGGTATAAGAAGCCAGAATATCTTTCGCCCATTTCGTATCTTTGTTTTTGTTCGCAATGATAAAACCAACACCGAATTTATCGGCATCTTTCGATGTCGCAATTTGGTATTTTGGGTCTAACTTATTGCTCACCGCAAATAACGTAGCCGAAAATGCTGCGTCCGCATCGTCTAATGAGGCGATCACTTGATGGACATGGATTTTAAAGATTTTAACGTTTTTGTCATTGCTCTCAATGTCCAAATCCGTAGGACTCGTCACGCCAGCCTTTAGCTTGATAAAGTTTAATTGCTCCATCATAAACAATGAACGCGCCAAATTGGACTCATCTTGGGGAATAATGATTTTAGCCCCATTAGGAATCTCTTCTGGGGTAGCATATTTTTTAGAGAACATCCCAAATGTATTTTTATGAATATACGGTGTTAGCATCGCGATATCGGTTTTATTGCCTGCATTGTAGCTGTCCATCCACGGTTTGTGAGGATGCAATGCCACATCAATTTCGCCGTTTTCAATGGCTTTACACATCGTCGTTGCATCTTGCAAAACTTTTACAGTCACCTCATAACCTCTTTTTTTGAGATCTTCGATTCCCAATTCAACCTCAGGCATTGCCAACGCTGTTGTCGCGATGGTAATGGTTTTTTTCTCAACGGTTGCACCACTAGTTTTACCTTTGTTATCTGAACATCCAGAGAACAGAAGCATACTGCATACAACACCAACAAATAACATCACTATTTTTTTCATTTTAACTCCTTTTATTTAATGCGTTTATAGACATAATCACCCAATAACTGTATTGCCAAAACCAAGATGAACAGGACAATGACGAGCGTGTACATGATTTTGTCGTTGAAACTTTGATAGCCATAAATTAGTGCAGACGCACCAATGCCTCCTGCTCCCAATGTTCCTGCAATCGTGGTCAAACTCAAAATTTGGATCACCGATAAAACGCCCCCATTGACGATGGAAGGCAGTGTGGCTGGAATCAAAATTTTAAAGACAATTTGAAGATTGGTTGCGCCAAATGAACGTGCGGCATCGATGAGATCGAGCGAAACCTCTTTAAAACAGTTCTCAAATATCCGTCCCATAAACGGCGTTGCCGCAACCGTCAAAGGAAAGAGTGCCGATTCCCAACCGATAACGGAACCCGTGATAAACCGAGTAATCGGAAGAATCGAAATAGCCAAAATGATAAAGGGAAAGGAGCGTATAAAACTCACAACGATATTGAGCATTGAGTAGCATTTTTCATTGGGAGAGAGCCCATGTTTGCCAACCCAAAACAGCGCAATCGCCAAGCAAAACCCCAAAAGACACGCCAACACGGTCGCGCACAGCACCATTAAAAGGGTTACACCCATTGATGGAAATATAATTTGAAAGATAATAACGTCCCATGAATAATTCGTCATGTTTTTCCTTACCCGCGTTCAATGCGTTTATAGCTTAAATGCTGTGCATCAAAATACGCTAAAAATTCTTCTAAACATTCTTCTGAAATATTCATCACAAAAGCACTCAAAACACCCTCACGGTAATGGGTTAAACTGCTGTTGATTAGTTTATACGGCTTTTTAAGGGATAGCGATAGATCGGAATGAAACTGCTGTCCAACGGCTTCATCGGTAATCAAAATTTCGATATTTATCCCTGTTTCGGGCAAGTTGCACTCCAATATGCCGACAAGATTTTGCAAGGCTTCGGGTTGTTCTAAAAACACCTCTTTCACATCGCCCGATACCATGCAATGCCCATTTTCAAGAATGCTCATTTTGGTGCACATTCTGTGAATGACCGACATCTGATGCGTCACCATGATGATCGTTATGCCGTATTCTTTGTTCAGTTGCAGGAGCAATTCAAGAATTTCATCCGTCGTTTTAGGGTCAAGTGCGGAAGTGGCTTCATCGCAGAGTAAGATTTTAGGATTCATCACCATCGCTCGTGCGATCGCCACGCGTTGTTTTTGTCCGCCACTAAGATCGCGTGCTTTTTGATCGCGTTTGCTCTCCAAACCGACGATTTTAAGTAGCTTTTCTATTCTCTCTTTTTGCTCAGGTTTGGGTATATGCCAGCACTCCAAAGGAATGGCGATATTTTCATACACCGTTTTTCGATCAATCAGCGAAAATCCTTGAAAAATCATGCCAATATTTTTACGCAATTCTCTAAGGCTTTTGTCCTGTAGCGTCGTAATATCCACACCATCAATAACGATTGATCCGCTTTGAAACGTCTCCAAACCATTGATACATCGAAGTAGTGTCGATTTCCCCGCACCACTGCGCCCGATCAATCCATAGATGTCACCATCATCAATCGTAATGTTTATATTTTTCAATACCTCAGTATCGTGATAACGTTTGTGCAAATTTTCGATGGTGATCATACGAAATGCTTTCTCCAAATATTTAATGTAGATGAGATTAAGTAGTGACTGTGTAGTATTTACATGTAAAAGGAAAAAGCAGGAAAAAGAGGTGCTACTTCATGTATGTCTAAGCCTTAGACCAACAGTGTTTCGCGTATTGTAATTGAATCTTTTTTAAAATGCGGTTAAATGCAAATGACGATTTAATTGCTCACATTGCTTTTGTTAAAGCGCACTCTGTCTTTTTGCAATTAACCTTTTTTTAACGCCTCGTAGATTAAAATACCTTAAACGCAGTGAGTCTAAGGCTTAGACATACATGAAGTAGCACCTCTTTTTTCTGCTTCCACCTTTACATGTAAACCACACCGCACACATTTTCACACAAGGAAAAACTATGGGTGTTGAACTCCATAAAGATTTATTAGAGAGCATCAATATTGACGTCGAACGTCACGCTAAAATGATGGGAATGGGACTTGAAGGCTACAAAACTCAGTTTATGAGCCAAGACAATCGTCCCAAAGCGATGGAGTATTTCAACTGGTTTATGAGCGAAATCCAAGGACAACGCATCGCCGAGATCAATCAACTAAGAGCCGAGAAAAAACCTGCGGTTGGGGCGTTTTGCATCTTCGTTCCCGAAGAGATCGTTGTGGGCGCGGGTGGTGTCTGTTATGGTCTGTGCGGCGGTTCCAACGCTACTGTAGCCGATGCGGAAAGCGAACTGCCTCGCAATATCTGCCCTCTCATCAAATCCGCCTACGGCTTCAAACTCCAACGCACCTGTGCGTACACCCAATCGGCTGATTTTATTTGCGGTGAAACCACCTGTGAAGCGAAAAAAAAGACGTGGGAGCTCTTAAACAAACACCATCCCGTTCACGTCATCAACGTCCCACATATGAAGCGCGAACGTGATCTCAGTATATGGCAAGAAGAGATCAAAGAGTTTAAAGAGCGCATCGAGAGCGTCACGGAGAAAAAACTCACCCTTGCTGAGATGCTCGAAGGTGTGGAGATCATTAACGCCAAGCGTGCTGCGCTGTTGCGCTTAGATAAACTCCGTTCTCAAAATCCAGATGTGATGCCCATCAGCGGCAAAGACGCGCTGTTTATCTTGCAAATGGGCTCAATGGACGATCCCGTGCGCTACACTCAAAATGTCAACAACGTCTGCGATGAACTTGAAGTGCGCCTTCAAAAAGGCATCAGCGTTTTTCCCAAAAACACACCGCGTTTGATGGTTTTAGGCACCCCGATTGCCATTCCAAACTGGAAACTTCACACCGCCATCGAAAGTTCAGGTGGATGCGTTATCAACGAAGAGTCCTGCACAGGGCACCGTTACTATAAAGACAATGTAGATGTCACAGGCGTGCAAAGTGAAGATGACCTCTACCATCGTTTGATCGAGCGCTACGCTAAAATCGACTGTGCATGTTTCACCCCCAACACAGGAAGAGTTGAAAAAATCGTCCAAATGTACAAAGAGCGCAAAGCCGATGGCGTCATCTACTATACCCTCTCCTTCTGCCACACGTACAATGTTGAGTCGCACCTTGTCACCGAAGCGCTCGCTAAAGAAGGGATTCCGTGTCTCGTCATTGAGTCGGATTACTCCCCTGAAGATGCAGGGCAGATCAAAACGCGTGTCGAAGCCTTTTTAGAGAGCATTGCCTTCAAACAAAAAGCCCAAGCATTCGCGAATAAATAATATTCTAAGATCGTTACATGTAATGCTGTAAAAAGTGGGTGCATTGGAGGAAAATTCGTGATAAGCGGAGAAATTTCCTCCTAATTTGGTAAAAGATATTTTACCTCTTTTTAATGTTAAGCAGATTACAATACTTTAAACGCTGTTAGTCTAAGGCTTAGACATACATGAAGTAGCACCTCTTTTTTTCTGCTGACCGCTTTACATGTAAACCCCCACAGCACATATTTTCACAACAAGGAATGACAATGGGTGTTGAACTTCACAAAGAGTTATTGAGTAGTATTGGTGTTGACGTTGAGCGTCATGCAAAAATGATGGGTATGGGACTTGCAGGCTATCAAGCGGGTTTTATGAGCCAACCGAACCGTCCCAAAGCGATGGCATATTTTGACTGGTTTATGAGTGAAATCCAAGCCGAACGTATTGCTGAGATTAATGCACTAAAAGCGCAAAAAAAACCTGCGGTGGGAACCTTTTGTATCTTCGTTCCTGAAGAGATCGTCGTAGGTGCTGGCGGAGCCTGTTTTGGACTGTGTGGCGGAGCTAACCCACCTATTGCTGATGCAGAGACAGAGCTTCCTCGTAACATCTGCCCTCTCATCAAATCTGCGTATGGTTTTAAACTCCAACACACCTGTGCGTATACACAGTCGGCTGATTTTATCTACGGTGAAACCACCTGTGAAGCGAAGAAAAAAACATGGGAACTTTTGGGCAAACATCACCCTGTGCATGTCATGAACATTCCGCATATGAAACGAGAACGTGATCTTAAAATGTGGCAAGAAGAGATCAAAGAGTTTAAAGAGCACATCGAAGAGGTCAGTGAGCGAAAACTCAGCCTTTCGGAGATGCTTGATGGTGTCAAACTTATCAACGCCAAACGTGACGCAATGAAACGCCTTGACACGCTTCGTGGCATGCACCCAGACATCATGCCTATCAGCGGTAAAGACGCACTTTTCATCAGCCAAATGAGCTTTTTAGATGACCCAAAACGCTTTACGCAAAAAGTAAATGAACTCTGCGATGAACTGGGTGAGCGCATCAAAAACAAAGTAAGTGTTTTCCCTGAAAACACCCCTCGCATCATGGTTTTAGGCACACCCATTGCGCCACCAAACTGGAAACTTCACACCGCTGTTGAAGGCTCAGGTGCGTGCATCATCAATGAAGAAGGGTGCATCGGACATCGTTACTTTAAAGACAATGTGGACATTGAAGGAGTACAAAGCGAAGACGAACTCTATGCCCGTTTGATGCAACGCTACTCCAAAATCGACTGCGCGTGTTTCACGCCAAACACAGGCAGAACCGATAAAATCGTCCAAATGTACAAAGATAGACGTGCCGATGGTGTCATCTACTACACGCTTTCTTTCTGCCATACCTACAATGTCGAGTCGCACCTTGTGACCGAAGCATTAGCGAAAGAAGGCATTCCGTGCCTCGTCATCGAGTCAGATTATTCCCCAGAAGATGCAGGACAGATCAAAACCCGTGTTGAAGCCTTTTTGGAGAGCATTACGTTTAAACAAAAAGCCGAAGCGTTCGCTAACAAATAATGTTTTGGGGCGTAGATATAGGCTCAACCTATACAAAAATCATCGGTATCGGAAGAGAGAAGGAGATCACCCATCATGTGGTGATCCCGACTATCTTTAACCAAGACGTCATCGTGGGCGAGTATTTAGCAGACAAAGAGGTCAAAATGCTCGTCGCCACGGGCTATGGACGGCATATGCTAGGAGATTCGCTCGGCGCTCCCGTCATCTCCGAGATCAAAGCCCACGCCAAAGGGGCGTACTTTTTTCACAACGAAGTCAAAACCGTCATCGACCTAGGCGGACAAGACAGCAAAGTCATCAAAATGGGTGACGATGGCGGATTTACCGACTTTCGCATGAACGACAAGTGTGCGGCAGGAACAGGAAAATTTTTAGAGATCGCCGCGAATCGTTTGGGCTTAGACATGCAAACTTTCGCCAACGCAGGCTTTGATGCGACTAAAGAGCTAACAATATCGAGCATGTGCGCCGTCTTCGCCGAGTCTGAGGTCATTTCCCTTATCGCCAAAAAAGAGAGTTTAGCCAACATCTGCTGGGGAGTTCACGAATCCATCGCCTCACGTTTAGCTTCGATGGCTAAAAAATTTGTAGTAAAAGAAAACGACTGCATCGTCTTCACAGGTGGTGGCGCACTCAACCCGTTTTTACACCATATGTTAGAACTCAAACTAGAGCGTAAAATTCTCGTGCCTGAACATCCTCAACTCATAGGCGCTGTTGGAGCGGCACTTTCGGGGTTTGAAGTGGTGCAATAATTTTTTTACATGTAAAGGTTTGGATATAATTTTGTAACTCGCTAAAAAGGTTGTTTATGAATATCAAATCTTTACCTAAAAAAATTGGAAATAAAGCAAAAGCAAACTTGAACAATACCTATCAAGTAATAGATTTTGTAACAGGTGGGACACTCTCTTTATTTGTACAAACTATTATCAAAAGCCATCAAGGTTATATAAAAGAGAAGTTTGATAATTTACTTCTTGATTTAGCAAATAATGAGATTAACGATGAAGAACTTTTAGATTTTATCAACTCACAATTTCAATCTGATAGAGAATTTCTTAGCAATATGCTTATTAAAAACTTTCATGCTGACAATCGCATCACTATTTTTATTCTTGCTAAACTTTGGGCAAATAAAATCAAAAACGGTTCGCTCAATTATTATGAATCTTCACTTTTTACAAACATCAATACTTTCACTTATGAAGATTTTAAAATATATTATTTTGCTATACAACATATTCATCCATCTGAGAAAAAGCTCAATAGTATGGCTCCTTTTATCTCAATTCCCTTAGAAGATGAACATTATATTTTTGCAATAGATAAATTTTGTAGTTTTGGAATTTTACAAACGGCGAATACGATGGATGGTAGATACGATAAAAAAGATAATGAAATTAAAATCTTTTTTATCAAAACACCCTACTCTGATACGTTTTACCAAATACTTGATGAGTATTTTAAGAATACTCCACCATCGTAAATTATTCTTACATGTAAACCCAATCTCTCAGCCAACTTTCCAAAAGTATTCTTTATAATACGCTAAATCGTACTATTAAGGATACTCTTATGATCGTATCAGCCAATGACATTAAAACCAAAGGGGTCACGCTGCTTGACAAACTCTTCGAGAGCGTGAGCGAAGTGGTCATCAATGTGCGGGGGAAAAACAAGTATGTAGTCATCGACATTGAGCGCTACAAGCAGTTGAGAACCTTGGAGCTTGACCGACTTTATGAAGAGACGATGCAAGAGATTAAGGAAGGCAAGTACACGACAGATGTCGAGGAGCACCTCAAAGAAGTAAGAGCTATCGCCAATGGCTTATGAAATTCGTTTAAGCGAAAGCTACAAAAAGCGGCTTCGTAAATTTATTCAATCTCATAAAGATATGGCAGTGCGTTATGAAAAGACCATTCGTACGCTTCAAGAAAACCCGTACCATCCTTCCCTTCGCCTTCATAAACTCAAAGGGAATTTAAGTGAGTATTTCTCTATTTCGATTAACATTGAGTATCGCATTATTATGGATTTCATGATTGTGGATAACGTCATTCTACTACTCGACATCGGCGCACATGACGAAGTTTACTAATTCAAAAACTACGGCTCCAACATCGCATTTTTGCTCATTCGTTTCAATGGAAGCAAAATGTACCCAAGCACGGTTCGTTTACCTGTAATAATATTAATCCCCGTCTCCATTCCTGGCATAATGGGCAAGTTTGGACCGAGTCGATCTTTGAATGCTTTGATTTTAATGGCATAAAAGATCTCTCCTTTTTGCGTCGTAAAACTATCGGGGCTAATCGAAACAAGTTCGCCCTCAATCATGCCATAACGAGCATAATCATACGCAGTAATTTCAATATTTGCTTTTTGTCCGACCCAAATGCGACCACGATCAGCCGCTTTGATGTTGGCTTCGACCATCAAACCCTCTTCCAATGGTGTAATCTCAGCAACCTTATCTCCAGATTTGATCGTGCCACCCACCGTATGAAAATAGAGCACATTCACGATGCCATTGACAGGAGAGGTGATGAGAAGACGTTTGGTTCTATCGACACTTGCTTCCGTTTGTTGGGAAAGTTGACTTATTTTGAGACGCACATCTTTGAGGTCATTGAGCAATTTGGATTGAATGTCAGAGCGAACCGAACCTAACTCATGTATCACCTCTTTGTATTTGCCTTGCGTGACGGGTATGAGATTTTTCACCTCATCGACTTGGGTAATGAGATTTTGTTTTTTACTCATCTCAAAAAGGTACTCTTTGCGAGACCCAGCGCCTGATTTCATTAACTGCTCAGCAATCGTCGTATTTTCAAGTGCCATATTGAGCTCTAACATGAGGTTTTTTTGCCGACTCTCTAACTCTTTGAGTTCATACTGTCGCTGTTCTACTTTTTGTTGCACGCCACTGAGACGTTCCGAATTATTGAGCTTCTCACTCCTAAAAATCTGCATCTCATTTCCAACAATCTCAGGGTATTGTTCGACCAACGCTTTATCAAATACCAACTCTTTGTCATCAATGAGACTCATCAAGCGCTCTTCTTTAGCTTGTAAAGAGACACGGTCAAGATCTTTCCCTTTCATATCTGCCGTAAAAAAGGCTTGGTTTAGCTGGTAAATGGGTTGATTGAGGGCAACATTTTGTCCCTCTTTCACTAGGATTTCAGAGACAATGCCACCTTCCATGTGTTGAAGGACTTTGGTTTGCCCAGAGGGAACAATCTTTCCATTACCACGAACCACTTCATCAATTTCACTAAATGCCGCCCAGATCAAAAAAACAAAGAAAAAAAGAGCAATAGGCACGACCGTGATGTAATAATTCCAGCGTTTTTCAATCATCATTCTGTTTATCATGCTGGTTTGCCTTGCAACTGTTTTAATATCTCATCTTTAGCGCCATCCGCAACAATGCGACCATTATTAACCACAAGCACTCTATCAACCAAATCCAATGCGGCAAAGCGATGGGTAATGACAATCAGCGTTTTATCTTCCATCATGGGTCTAAGGTGTTCCACCATCTCTTTTTCAAGCCCCACGTCCATACCCGTTGTAGGCTCATCCAAAATAACAATCGAAGGATCGCTAATCAAGGCACGTGCCAGTCCGACAAGATGACGTTGCCCCACAGAGAGGCGATTGCCATTTTCGCCAACTTGGAAGTTTTCACCCTCGCCTGAGCGTTTCACCAACTCTTCAAGTCCCGTCATAGCTAGCAGTTTAATGAGTCTGTCTTTGCCAATATTGACACCAATCTCAATATTTTCTTTGAGTGTGCCTGAAAACAAAAAAGGCTCTTGGGGCATAATGCCTATATGGGAACGCAGTTCCACAGGGTGAATCGTATTGATCTCATGCCCATCAATATAAATAGAGCCTGATTGTGCAACATCAAGTCCTGAGAGAAGTCGTAAAACCGTACTTTTACCCGCTCCAGTACGTCCGATAAACCCTACTTTCTCACCTGCTTTAATCTTAAAAGTTGCCGCTTGAAGTGAAGGATTTTTAGAACCCAAATAGGTGTAGCTGACATTGTTAAATTCGATATCGCCCTTAAGGTTTTGTATGCCAATCTCAATCGATTTTTGTGTCTCTAACGGCAAGTGCCAAAAATGATTAATCGACTCTAGGGCTTCTTTGAACTCTTTGTACTTACTCAAAATCGTAGATATTTGAACAATAGGCACCATCGCGCGCCCTACTAAAATACCTAAAGCAACCAAAGCACCTATCGTCATTGTTTTATCTTGAATCTCATAGACACCAATGACCAACGTCAAAACCGTTGCTAATTGCATGACAATAGCGGAGAGATTCATCGCAAGATTCGATTGCATCTGAATTTTAAGATTGATAAAATTGTAAAAACTAACAAGCTGTCGCCACTTAAAAAGTCGTTTTGTAATGGCATTGGTCAGTTTAAGTGTCTCGATGCCTTTAATGGTTTCAAACAGATAGTTGTGCTTCATCTGCCCATCTTTAAAAAGTTTTTTGCTCCAGCTAAAAATGGTAATCTGAAACACCATATTAATTCCAATAATAATCAATCCACATACAAGTGCCATGGAAGCGATCATGGGAGAGATCAAGTAGATGACAAAAAGGGTTAGCACCACAAAAGGCAGATCAAGTGCGGTGCCGATGCTCTTTGACATAAAAAAATCGCGTATTTGGGCAATCTCTCTAAAAAGATTCGCCTTAGAGCCTGCTAGAAGCTGGTCATGCCCGCTTTGAATCAGCAGCAAACGCTTCAATGCCTCTTCTTCCAATACACTCCCAATACGCTTTCCCATACTCTCTAAGATATAAACACGCACCATCTTAAACAGTGCATCAAAAATAAAGATAAGCCCTACGCCAAGGGTTAAAACAAACAGTGTTTCGGTTGCAAAGTTAGGAATGACTCTGTTATAGACATTCATCGCGTACATGGGAATTAAAATAATAAAAAGATTGATAAAAACCGTTAGAATTCCCACACGAATAATGTCGGACTTTGCATCTAAAAGATGTTTCCAAAACCACTCTTTACTCTTTTCGGGATGCGTTAAGATATTTTTATAAGCAATATCTTTAAAAAAAGTTAACAGCGTTGTAAATCGTGCCTGTAAAGCTTCCATACTCAGATACTCTTTTTCATGCGTTAGAGGATTCAAAAGCGTGATCGTCTCCTCTTCAAAAGAGCTCAAAATAGCGATTTCTTCATTGTCAGAGATAACAATGCAGGGAAAAACATGGGAATGCACCATATCTGAGGAGAGTGCTATCTCCTCAAACTCTAACCCAAAATCTTTGGAACCGTATCTCAAATCATCGACAGTCACCTGCTTATGATCGTGTGCTAAGATATTTTGAATGGTCTCAAAAGAGACATCCCCATAATAAAAATCAAGAATGTACTTAAAACAAAGGAGTAATCTATCTTTTGTTTTATGCAAAGGTACTTCTACTAACGTGTCGTGCTGTTGCACTTTTTTTCCTTTAAACAACATGCATATAAAGTGTTTCGTTATTGGTGGTTGTAATCGTATAATCACCTGTAGCGCTCAAAGCCCATGAGTGATCGGCATCCGTAACACCATTCACACTGGCGACATTATCTAAGGAGATATTGCTCACAGTTGTTCCACTATTTGCCACATCCAGTGTTAACATAGTGCTCGCAGTTGTTGAAGAGTCAAATGCAAATAAAGATGACGCATTGATGCTTAGACCTAAACCACTATCAAGTCCAAGATTACTAATGTCTAAGGTTTCGATATTGCTAAAGAGTGTTGAGTCATTTAAAACAGATGCGTTGGAACCTGTGATACTGACCGTATCGTTCCCACTTCCTCCATCAAAATGGTCAAATGATGCTAAGTTACTAAAATCTAAAACCAATTGATCATTGCCATTTCCTGTTTGAATCACATCAGCACCACCTGTGCTATGAATGAGATCATCTTGTCCCGTCCCCGTAATCGTGTCATCCCCTGTTGTGTCGTTGATTGTTACACCTTTACCCGTAATGCTTGAAGCATCGTAGGTTCCAGTGGCGCTTAAATTAATACTTAAATTTCCCGTTCCACTCAGGGCAAAACTAGCATCATCACTACTCGTGATCGTTGCATCGTAACTGTTTAGATTCAGTGCTTCAATATCTTGAAGTTTTCCACTCATATCCATGGTGCTTAAAAGATTGACCGTATCGGTTCCACCATTACCATCAATACTGCTTGCCGCGGAAAGATTATAGGTCTCAGTCACACTGCTTGAACCTGAGATAGAATGACCACCTATTGTATCATTATAAGTAATTCCACTTAATCCTGATACGGTGGCTACACTCATATCGAGCGAGGCATCCAGCGTTGTTACTAAGGAACCACTTCCAGCAATCGTGCTAAATTGATCAACTTGGGATGAGTTCATCGTTAAAGCAACACCGCTATTGATGCTTAACGTATCAAGATTTGAAAGCGTTACACTGCTTAGATCCATGGTTGATGTCACGGTGAGATTATCGGTTCCACTCACACCATCAAAACTATGGATGGCGCTTGCATTTGAAACGGTTAGTGTATCATTTCCACTGCCACCTAAAACATCGTAACTACCGCTGGCAAGGGTTAAAGAGTTACCTAAATCGGAGAAATGGATCGTTTCAATATTGGTGACATTACTGCCAAGACCACTAATGGCTCCACCTGTGGTAAAGTAAAGCGTATCGGTGCCACTACTTCCATTGACACTATCACTGGCACTAAAATTAGCAACGGTATAATAAAAGATATCTGCACCAGTGCCACCAATGAGGCTAACGTTATTATAATCCAATGCCACATCATTGCCACCATTAGCAAGTTGAATGATTTCTATACCACTGAGGGCTGCACTAATACCACCTGCACCACTGATAGCATCGGTAATGAGCACTGTATCGACGCCACTGCCCCCATTAATTACGGCACTTTGCGTTGCTGTAATGCTAATCGTATCGGAACTACTGCCTGTGGTGACACTAACGGCATTGGTATACGAAGAGATATCGATGATTAAACTACCCGATGCTAAAGAGCCATCAATCGTAGCAAATTTGTTGATAGCACTGCTATCAAGCGTTACCGATCCGCTAAAACTGGAGAGATTGAGCGTTTCAAAGTTAGTGACGTTTTGGAACAATGCTCCACCCAGCGTACCGCTTCCTGTTATTTTGAGGATGTCGGTATTAGCACCACCATCAAGGGTATCACTCGCCGCTAAATTACCCAGTGCGAATTCAACGGTATCAGCTCCATTTCCTGCATAGAGTGTATTATTAACGCTACTTCCACCAATAATCGTATCATTGCCACTGGTACCAAGAACGGAAATATTACCCACATTAATGGTATTGGTTCCACTGGCAAGTTGTAAAAATTCAACCGAACTGTCAATTTTAGTCGTCGTAATCGTTCCTGCATCGCTCATCACAATCGTATCATTGCCACTACCACCAACTAATGTACCAACCGACGTGAGATTTGCAATGCTGAGATTAAACGTGTCATCCCCATCATCGCCATACAAAAGATCCGCTCCACCGCCACCATTGATGATGTCATTGCCATTGCCACCATAAATCGTATTGGCAGCACTGGTTCCAGTGATCGTATCTGCGAAGCTTCCGCCTACGAGTGAAACCCCTGTTTTAGAAAAATTGGTTACGGTGTTGATTCCCGCACTTGAAAGCTGAATCACTTCAATACCGCTCACAGAGTTAAACATCGAAGAAGCATCAAGCGTCCCACTGTTTGAAAATGCCAACGTATCAATACCTGAGCCACCAACAATAATGTCTGCACTGCTTAAATTGGCAATGGCATAATTAAATGTATCATTATCGCTACCGCCAATGAGGGAGATTCCATCAAGATTGAGGGTAATCGTATTGGTGCCCAAAGAAGAAAATTGAATTTTTTGAATATTGGTATAGCTTCCAGCAATCGCACTTATCGTTCCATTGTCGGTAAATTCAAGCGTATTGACGCCAAGACCACCGTTAATAATATCGCCCGCTGTAAAATCTGCAAGTGCAAATTTAAAGGTGTCATTACCATTGCCTGCATTGACGGTATTGTTGTATCCAACACCTCCGATAATCGTGTCATCTGAGGTACTTCCAAGAATGCTGTACCCAGATCCAATGTTTAAAGTATTGGTTCCAGTAGCAAGCTGAATGTACTCAATTTCGTTTACATGTAAAAGATTGGCAGCATCAATTGTGCCTGTATCAAGGAAGCTCAGCGTATCATTTCCAGCACCTCCATAAAGGGTATCACTGCTACTGAGTGTGCTGATACTATAGTTAAAGATGTCAGCACCATTACCACCCAATAGCGTAACGCCTTTACTGCTGGCATCTAAAGTAATGGCATTTCCACCGCCATCCGCCAGTTGAACTTTTTGAATATTTGACATATTCGTAAACATCGCTTCGGTAAGTGTTCCTGCGGTCGTAAAGAGAAGTGTATTCACCCCACTTCCGCCATCAAGTGTATCATGGCTATCAAACGTCGTGGCGGTGTATTTAAAAATATCATCCCCGCTACTACCCAAAAGGGTTCCATCGTTAAAATCAATCGTTACGGTATTGTTGCCTGTAAAAAGTTGTATCTTTTCGATACCTAAAGCATTCGTAAAGAGTGGATTATCACTTGTCGTTATCGTATCTTTGAGTTGTATCGTATCTACGCCTAATCCACCAATCATCGTAAGATTACTGGTGAGATCACTTTTACTCATTAAAAAAGTATCGTTTCCGCTTAATGATCCTGCAACATCATCGCCATACAAGACATCCGTTCCACCAAGCGTTCCTCGCTCCAGCGTATCATTACCGCCATTACCAACGAGTGTGTTGCTTGAAGCGTTGCCAACGAGGCTATCATCACCCGTCCCTGCGAAGACCCATTCAAATCCACTAATGGTATCTTTAACACTGCTATTCCCGATTTGATAGGCGACATTGGTTGAGAGATTGACATAAATATTTTTGCCGCTTAATTCATCATACCTTAGAATATCGGTACTCGTATCCGTTGAAGCATCGCCACCGTACAAGGTGTCGCTATCTAACATACCGTAAATCGTATCGCTTCCATTGCCACCATAAAGGATGTCACTACTTCCATCTGCGGTATTCGCTCCTGTAACAGAGCTCCCTCCACCACGAAGAATATCATTACCATCGCCACCCACAATTATATCAGCACCCATTCCTCCAGCGATAATGTCATTATCAGAACCACCATCGAGATAATCATTACCCTCATCGCCGAACAAACTGTCATTACCACGATTTCCCCAAATGCTATTATTGGCATTATTGCCATAAATAATATCTGCATTAGAGGATGTAGCCGTAACGTCCGAACCACTGATATTTTCAAAATTACTAATCGTATCTTCTGCCACAAAGCTTGAACCATTCCATACCGAAACCGTTGTTGTTCCCGAATCATTCAACGTGACATTGATTTTACTTTGATTGACATAACTAACGGTATCAACGCCATTGCCACCATCAAGGACATCGTTACCACCCATACCCATAATGACATCATTACCATCTTCGCCGTAAATAGTATTAACAGCGCTATCGCCAGTAAACGAATCGCTATAGGCCGTTCCTTTAATATTTTCGATTCCACTGATAAGATCGTTCCCACGCGATGCTGAGATATACTGCGTATTTGAGGTAGTGCGTAGATCCGTACTGGCGGCTTCTGCAATGCCATCAACGGAATAATCAATCCAGTCACTGCCTGCTCCACCTATCAGCGTATCGCTTCCAGTACCACCCATAAGGATGTCATCATCATCGCCACCATTAAGGATGTCATTGCCTATGCCACCTTTGAGTGTGTCATCGCCTGCATTACCCAGAAGAGTATTATCGTTACTATCTCCGCTTAGTGTATCATTAGCACTGCCACCTGTAACGTTTTCGATGTTAACAATCGTATCCGTATCGCCACCACTGAGCGTTACAGTTGCATTGGTCGCACCATTAAGTACAACGGTAATCACGCCATTGAGAGCAGAATAATCCACCGTATCACTGTCACCTTCGCCATTGTAAAAATCAGTACCATCGCTTAGAGAGGAAGCATAAATGGTATCGTTACCACTACCTCCATAGACACTATCATTCCCTGATTCTGCATACAGTTGATCACTCCCAGCTCCACCATAAAGGGTATCGCCGTCATTCCCACCATGAAGGATGTCATTACCATCATCTCCATACAATGTATCACTACCGGCATTGCCATAAATGGTATCGTTACTTCCATAACCGTGAATAATATTCGCAAGGCTATTTCCGGTTAACGTATCGTCGTAATTGTTTGAGCCTTCAAGATTTTCAATATCTTCGGCAATAAAACGATCACTGCCTCCACCACCTGTTGTTTGAACGGAAGTGTTGGAAATATCTACGCTAATAGAAGATCCTGCATAATAATACGAAACCGTATCAATACCGTCTCCTCCGCTGATCGTATCATTGCCTTCGTGGACTCTAAAATAGTCATTGCCTTCATTGCCATAAAGCGTATTGGTGCCAGCGTTTCCTTCAATAAAATCGTTGCCTTCTCCAGCATAGAGTATATCGTTATCGTCCCCTCCGTATAAAGAGTCATCCCCTTTACCGCCATAAATGGTATCAGCGCCTACTTCTCCCCAAATCGTATCGGCACCCGTTTCAGTGCCTCCTGTGGCTAAAGCGTTGGTATTATCATCTCCATAAAGGAGATCCGCTCCTGCTCCTGCATAAATCGTATCATTGCCTGTGCGACCAACAATGGTATTGCGATTGCTATCACCCGTAAGGGTGTCATTATAAAGGGTGGCTGTGATATTTTCAATACCGGTAATATAATCAACACCCGCACTTCCCGTGGCATTGCTGTTTGAAAGATTCACAATAACAGAACCACCAATTTGAGCAAAATCAATGGTATCGCCCAAAGTATCATGAGCTCCACCGTCAATGGTATCATTGCCCGTTGTCATAACAAACCAGTCATCACCCGCATTACCGTGAAGAGTATCCGAACCACTATTTCCGATCAAGGTATCATTATAGGTCGACCCTAAAACTTTGTAAAAATTGGTGACACTATCAACCGCACCACTGCCATCAACAGCACTGTTTTGAACAACGCCATTAATTGTCAATCCTGAGCTTAGATTTACAGTAACAGCTGCACTATCAGCAGAATAATCAATGGTATCGGTTCCACTTGCACTACCAACATTACCGCCACTGAGCGTATCTGCGCCAATGCCTCCTGAAATGGTATCGTTTCCATCGCCACCGTAAATAACATCATCCCCCGCGCCACCTGAGAGAATATCATTACCGCCCCATCCGTAGAGGGTATTCGCATTATCATTGCCCGTAATCGTATCGCCAAAACCGTTACTGCCATAAATGATTTCAACATCATCGCTGATCGTATCGGTTCCCTCAGAAGTGCTTAGTGTGCCTGTAGAGAGGACATTTCCATTGGTAGCATCGGGGGCAATGACGATTTTGGCTGTGGCATTGCGGTAATCGGCAATATCGATCCCATCACCGCCAACAAAAACATCATTACCAACACCGCCGATAAAGCTATCATCGCCAGCGCCACCCACTAAACTATCATTGCCTGAACCACCAACGAGTATATCACTACCATCTTCGCCATAGAGCGTATCATTATCGGCGCCGCCGTCTAAACTGTCATTACCCATACCACCGTAAAGTAAGTCCGCGCCATCGTTACCAGAGAGTGTATCCGCTCCTGCATTACCATAAATAGTATTTGCCATGCCATCGCCATAGAGCGTATCGTTGCCACTCCCTGCATTGATATTTTCAACATTCACAATGGTCTCAGTGTTGCCATAGCCATCATTGATAATTTTTTGTGTGGATAAATTGATCGTAATCGGTGTCGTGGTGATAGCAGAAAAATCTATCCAATCGTTAGAGCCACTACCCCCATCAATGTAATCAACCCCGACACTGGTAAAAATGGTATCATCGCCAGCGCCACCTTTAAGGGTATTGGCTTGGTCATCACCGTAAATCGTATCATTACCCGTGCCACCGGTGATATTTTCTATTTCACTAAAGGTGCTTGCATTCGTATTTACACTACCCATTGCCATATTAATCACTAACGCTGTTGCAACATCTGAAAAATCTAGTGTATCGCCATTACTTTCGCCATTTTCACCGCCAGTAATGACATCACCATCCGTATTGCCATAAAAAAGGTCATCACCATCACCACCGAAAAGGTTATCAGCCCCAGAGCCACCTTTGAGAGTATCATTGCCTGCTTCACCAAATAGGGTATCGACTTGACTTCCGCCTGTGACAATGTCATTTCCAGCACCGGCATAAATGGTTGATAAGACACCGCTGTTTGCCATCGTAATGACATCGGCTAAATTGCCCGCTCTTAAAATTTCTATCGTGGTAATATCAACACTATCAGCGCCTTCACCCGTAATCAAAGTGCTATTTAATGTCGCGGTAATCGCAACACCTGCGGTTGAATAATCTAGGGTATCAATTCCACTACCGCCATTAAAGGTATCATTTCCAGCGCCACCTCTTAGGGTATCGTCACCGCCACCACCATAGAGGATGTCATCACCATCGCCACCCTCTAAAATGTCATTACCGATTAAGGCATTGAGACTATCATCGCCATAAAGGGTATCTGCACCCGCACCACCTTTGAGCGTATCTGCACCTGCATTCCCCATCAAGATATTGGCTTGAGAATCGCCATTTAGAGCATCATTGCCACTGCCTGCTACAACATTTTCGATGTTATAAAGCGCGTCAGCACCAATTGTTGCACCACTGGTTATCGCACTCCCCGCACTTGAGCCATTTAAAGTAACCGTCAAATTTTCGTTTACATGTAAAAGACTATAGTCGATCGTATCGCTTCCCGTTCCCCCATCATAACGATCCGAACTGCCATCAATGTCTGCAGATGCAATGACAATCGTATCATCCCCTGCATCACCATACAGATTATCGCTACCAGCACCACCGTATAAGGTATCATTATCGGCGCCACCGTATAAAGTATCGTTTCCACCTTCACCACTGAGCGTATCAGTACCCTCATTGCCATAGATGATATTGCTGAGCGTATCACCCGTAATGGTATCGGAAACTTTGGAGCCTTTGACATTTTCAATGTTTCGAATAACATCATCATTTCCACCACCAGCGGTTCCGACAACAACTGTTGCATCCAATGATCCTGCTAATGTGAGCGTGATGTTTTCTAAAAGGGTACTGTAATCAATCGTATCAATGCCACTTCCACCATCAATGGAAAAGGACTTCGTATCCGAACTAGCACTTTGCGTAATCGTATCGGCACCTGAGCCTGTTTGAATAAACTCAATAGTATTAAAAGTGTCTTTATTGGCTAAAGACGCTGTTTTTGCGATACTTTGCACACTCAGATCAACGCTTAACGATGCCGTTTCACTTCCATACGCAAGAGTATCCGTACCATCTTCACCCTCCAACATATCGCCATCAAAATTACCTGTGAGAAGATCATTTCCCAGACCTCCTTTAAGCGTATTGATCGTTCCACTTTTACCCATGAGCGTATCATTACCACTGCCGGCGATTGCATTTTGAAGATTAACCAAGGTATCATAGGTAGCAGAGCCTGTGTAGTTGGCTTGGCTGTTGGACAAATTAATTGAGATATTGGCACTTTCACTGGAATAATCAACACTGTTGGTACCTGTTCCGCCGTCTAAATAATCGCCATCCAGCCCGCCATAAAGGGTATCATTTCCCCCAGCACCACTGAGCGTATTCACAACACCGACTTTACCTCGTATCGTATCATCCCCAGAAGAGCCAATAATATTTTCAATACCATAAAGGGTATCCGTACCTTCCGTTGAGGCATTACCTACGACGGTTCCAGTTGCAAGATTTGCATTAATACTAAAAAGAGCGGATGTATAATCTGCTGTGTCATTACCACTATCAACGCTTATACTTGTGCCACCGATGAATGTGTCATTGCCAGCACCGCCGATAAACGTGTCATTGCCCATTTCACCATAGAGCAAGTCATCCCCTAGTCCAGCCGAAAGGACATCATTTCCGCTACCTGCTTTGATTGTATTATTGGCACTGTTACCAGTAATCGTATCGTTGCCACTGCCTGTGTTAATATTTTGAAGATTATTGAGTGTATCTGAATTGGTTGTTGTAGGAGAAGTACCTGTTTTATAAATATTTTTAGAAGCAGTAGAAAGATCAACGGTTAAACTCTCTGTACGTGCTGAATAATCAGCCAGATTAACCCCACTCGCACCATCAAGATAATCACCATCCAAATTGCCCGTTAGCGTATCATTCCCATCGCCACCATAAAGGGTATTAGAAGCACCACTTCCTCCAATCATCGTATCATCGCCAACGGTTCCATAGACCTCTTCAATGCCATAGAGCGTATCGGTTGAAAGTGTTGCATTGGAAGCATCTCTTAAAAAAACTTTGTTTAAAGAGAGATCAACATAGATATTATCGATACTGGATAACGTGGAATAATCAATACGGTCTTGATAACTATCTATTGCGACGCCAACCTCAGCACCATAATAAAGATCATTTCCCAGTGTTGCATAAAAGGTATCATTGCCACCCATACCAATGAGCGTATCTGAATTACTAGAACCGGTCATATGATCTTGGTATAAAGAACCCTTGATCATTTCAACACTCACAAGTGTATCAGTACCCCCTAAGCCATCAATCACACTGTTGGTTGTTAAATTGGCGGTAATCGCATTGGAAGAAGAGTAATCAGCCATATCAGAACCTGCCCCACCATCCAAAAGATCCGCACCCAATCCACCAATTAACGTATCATTGCCATCGCCTCCGTACAGCGTGTCATCACCTGCCATACCATTTAAGGTATCAGCATCACCTCGTCCATCAAGAATATTGGCATCACTGTTTCCCACTAAGGTATCTTTATTGGAAGAGGCATAAATATTTTCAATATCGATGAGTTTGTCACTAGAATTACTGGATCCATCCAACGTTACATTGATTTTAGCGCTGATATTGACATAATCAATTGTATCGATTCCACTACCACCATCGAAGGTATCGCCATCAAAATAACCATAGAAAAGATCATTGCCCCCTTTTCCTAAAAGGGTATTTACCACACCTTGTGAGCCAGAGAGTGTATCATTTCCACTGGAGCCAATCACATTTTCAATTGAAATGAGACGATCGGTATCACTTATAGAAACGCTACCACTCTCATTCGCAAGATTAACCGTAACGCTCGAAGCATAACTGTAATCAACCCAGTCACTTCCCACTCTTCCATCCAGCGTATCATTGCCATCCAAACCACTTAGTGTATCTCCACCCAAACTTCCAACGATCGTATTAGCAAGGGCATTACCAACAAGCGTATCGCCCAAGCTAGAGCTAGAGCTAGAACCTATAATATTTTCAACATTATAGATTTGATCACTTCCTTCACCCACCGCAGAATTTAGGTTGAGGTTGACATAGACCTTGGAAGTTGACGAGCTAAAATCAACGGTGTCATACCCACTTCCCCCATTGATATAATCATCCCCCGCACCACCTTGCAAGGTATCATTACCACCATAAATCGTTGCGAGCGTTGCATTGGTATCGATATTGCGAATAAACTCTACACTTTGATCTGCAGAAACTTCCACAACGGTTTTGCTCGAAACAGGGGCAGAATCACCATAGATTTTATCGTTTTCACTTCCACCTTGGAGAACATCATCTCCACCATACAGGGCTCCAACAATCACCGAATCCACTTGCATATCACCCACAATGGTATCAGCTCCAGCCCCTCCATTGATCGTATCATCATTTGCGGTAACGGCTGCAGCACTATGATTATAGCCACCAATTAAAAGATTGTCTGAATTATCCCCATTGATAATATCTTTGTATTGCGTTCCAGCAACGTTTTCAACATTTTTGATAATCGTCGTTGCTGTTGTACTGCCAATATTGCCGAGTGATCCATTCGCAGAATTATTAAGCGTGATCGTAATACCATTAGAATTATTTGAAAAATCGATCGTATCCGTATTATCGCCACCATCGATCATATAATCATCAGTACTGCCAATGAGCCAATCATTTCCAGCGCCACCATCTAACCAATCAGTACCACCTCTTCCCTCTAAGGTATCGTTTCCTTCCCCGCCTGAAAGCTTATTGGCCTCATTGTCACCACGAATGGTATCATCGTATTTTGAACCAATCACATACTCTATTCCACTTAAGGAATCAGCAATATCTTTAGAGGTTTCACCCGCGGTGACATCACCGGTGTTACTATCGTAAACGGTTTTTCCGGTTGCGATCCCTGCTTGTAAATCAACGATAATGCCTTTACTATCATTACTAAAGGTTTGATTAGCAAATAAGAAATCATCACTGAATTTGGTGAGAAAGTCATAACTGATGGTATCAATCCCTTCTCCACCATCGATAATGTTTGTGCCAGCTCCACCGCTAAGCGTATCATTTCCAGCATCGCCATTCATGGTATCATTTCCAATACTTCCATAAATGGTGTCGCTTGCAAGGCCACCATAAACGGTAGAATCATACTTTGAGGTATAAATGATATTATCATTTGGCGTTGTGTCAAGCACAAATCCAGTCGAATACTTTCCAGAATACGTATAATCAGACTCGCCTGTAACATCTTTAACAATCACGCCTATGTCTTTATAAGAATGTAATGTTGTTAAATCAGGGACAACCACGTCTGATTGATTTGCGGCAGGAACATTACTCATATCAAAGACAGACGTTAAACTCACTTTCATCAAATAATCATTCAAAAGTATCATATTGGCAGAAGATGGCTCGTAGCGAATATAAAATTCGATAATCTGTCCACCATCGGTAAGGGTTGAAGTAAACCCTGTACCTGCACTCAGGCTCCATCCTCCATCCGTTGAATTAGCCGAAGTAAAGTCTGCATTTAAAATCTGAAAACCATTGGAAAGACCCAAAATCGTAATATCAGTAATTGCAAATCCTATTGGTTGCGAAACGGTGAGTCGTACCAATTTTGTAAGATACGTTGCATTGACTAAATTAGAATTATCTGCCGTAATCACTGTTGAATAAGCATCGTTACGATAATCCAGTGTCTCTGCTTGAAACTGAGCCGCCGCACTTTTACTCACATTGCCTAAGGCACTTCCTGTTCCACCTAAAACGGTTGTAACATTTGAGCTTGTAGTATCCGAACTCTCAATTTGATAAAACCCAATATCAAAAGAGAGTGCGGCTGAAACATCTGCAACATTATCTTTCGATTTACTTTGGTCATCCGTTGATTTATTTTTTTCACTGTTATCATCAACTGCCGTATTATCACTTGTGTAGTTTGTAACGGCTTCTTGCAAATATTTGCCACTATTCTCTTTTGAACTAACATCATCATTGGGTTTTATAAACGGGACGGGATCACTATAATAGGCATTGTAATCATTAACAGGCGCTTCTTCTTTTTTTGATTGTTCATTCTGCAACGTTTTTTCATGTTCACTTTCCAACGAAACAGGACCAGAGACAAGAATACTATCTTTAGGCGCTTGCCCAATATCATGGATTTGATTTAAAATTTGCTCAATCTGTAAAATCGTACCATTGGAAAGTTTGAGAACAGGCGCATTACTTTCAAACGCCATCATTCCTAATGAAACGAAGGTAATTTGTCCTCCATTAGGAAGGTTTGCAACAACATCGCCTCCTACAATTTGCAGTGTTGCTTTTGAAATATCAATCGCTAAAGAGAGTTCATCGCCTGGGCGTAAAAAGAGATTGATATTTTCGCCCTTTTGAGGGGGGCTTTTGAGACTAATAGTGCTCTTGCTATAGTTTATTTCAGATGTCTCTGCCATTGTCTATTCCTCCCTCTTCCAAAAATGATTAAAGAATGTGCCGCCATAAACCATACGATTAAATCATTAAAACTAATAATGCAACCACTAAACCAAGTGCAGCTGTCGTAAGTCCTGTTGATATTTTTTTGATCATTTTTGGCAAGCCATTTTCTTTCGCAAGACTTTCCCCAACAATAATAACACCCACTTTTTTGTCGCTACTACTCAAAAGAGGTTTTGCTAAAATAAAATAGTCATCGGTTAAGAGATATTTATCGGCTATAATTTTTTCAAAATCCAAATCTGCAATTTTCTGTGAAAATTCGTTATCCACTTTGGACTGTACGCTGACCTCATTTTTACCTATTTTCTGATACTTGAACGATTGCAGTTTTTTCATATCCAACGTATCTTTATCCAGTAAAATTTGAAAAATTTTGCCACTCGCAGCATAGGTATCAAATAAAAAATCAGCAGGACGCTTAATCTCTAAAATACCATTTGGGATGGGGAAAAGTGCTCTTAAAAAGACTTGACCATCTTCATAACCAATACCACTCAAAGGCTGATTGCTTGTCACTACTTTTTGCAACTCTTCAGAATCATACACATCGGGTGTTAAAATAGGAGTAGACGAAGAAGAGGCTATTTTGACTAAATTTTTAGTGTAGATCTCTAGCGTGACATCATTCTTTGCGACCACCCTTAAATGAGTATCAAACGTATTTAACTTCTCCATCATCGCCGGAATATTATCTTGTAAACTCAATGCCACTTTAAAATCAGGGTTTGAAAGCAACATACTTCCAATAATTTCTAGATTAAATAATGAATCATTAATTTTTGAATCTAAATCATTAAAATAACTTGTATTGGTGGATTCATAGAGATTTTTCGTTGCTCGATGGGGCATGGAATTTAAATAATATAAGGTACTAAGGACACCTAAAAGAGCCATGGTGGTAATCGTCGTAAACCAAAGAGCTTTGCGTTTTTTAAGCTTTTCAAAAAGTGCCTGAAGCTTTAAAATCATACTAAACATTATTTTCTCCATTCATATTTTTCATCTCTTTATACAGTATACCTATACTATAAATCATAGCATTCTCTTTCTAAGATCTCTCTTCAAAGTGACTTCAGGGTACTGATTGATCCGAAATATAGGCATTGGCGAGACCTTGTAACTTTTCTTTAATCTGCAGAATTGGCTTTTGCCAATCACCTCTTTTCTCTTGCCTAAATAAGACTAAATTTTCATACCATGGTGTTGTTTCGCCCTCTTGCATCCAACGCCATTCTGCAGGTTTTGAAAGTAACACAAATGTTTTTTTATTTAAAGCACCACTTAAATGAGCAACAGAAGTGTCTACAGATATGACCAGATCTAACGCTTCGATGAATGCCGCCGTTTGCGCAAAATCTGTTAAAAGCTCTGTTTTATCGATAATTGTATCGTGAAGATGTAACGATTGGATTTCATGGCTATCTTCTCCGATTTGTAAGGAATACCATGTAATATGCTCCACATCGAAAAGTTGACTTAAAATCTTAAGTCCAATGTATCGATCTTTATGACCTCTATTGGTAGGACTACCACTCCACGTAATGCCTACATGTAAACTTTTTTGATCAAAGGAAAATTGACTCTTTTCGGGACTCCCTAAATAGGGAAACTTACGCGGTATGGTGTGCAAAAGGGTCTTAAACCTTTGGGGGCAGGAGAGTAAAGGAAGGTAAAAATCATGCTTTGGTAAAGGATCTTCTTCACACATAATTTCGTGTACCTCTTTGATAGACCGAAAAAGCGCTACGAGTTCTACGCGTGTTCGCACAATGACCTTTGCACCAAGTTCGCTAAAATAAGGAGCATAACGAATAAACATGATAGTGTCACCAAAACCCTGTTCCGTCTGAAGAATGATCGTTTTATTTTGAAGCGATTCGCCTTGCCAAAGGGGAGATGTATAGACATGCGTTTTGGCAAGAAGTTCATTCATTTTCAAGCGATACTCATATCCACGCCATCCGTTCTCGTAATGACCGTTAGAAAGATCCATCAAGGCTATATCAAATTTGGCATTCGTATGCTCAGGATTTAATGCCAGCGCTTTTTGATAATAGAAAATAGCACGATCAAACTCTTTGTTCTCTTTATAAACGGCCCCTAAATTGCTGTAAGCATCTGCATAATTTGGATTCAGGGTAATAGAACGCTTTAAATAATCAATTGCCCCTTTTGTATCACCCATATTGCGTCGTAAGTTACCCAAATTGTTAAACGCGGCCGAGTCATTTGGATTGAGTTCTAAGGCTTTTTGGTATGCAAATAACGCCTCTTCGTTCCTTCCCATTTCTTTATACACAACACCGATATTATTATACGCTTGTGTTTTATCAGGAGCGAGTCTGATGGCTCTACTATAGGGTTCAACCGCTTTTTGAAAAAGCCTCCAAGAGGCAAAGAGATTCCCTAAATTAAGATACGCTTCATACTCGTTAGGGAATTTTTTGACAATTTCATTTGACACACGTAAAGCTTCTTCAGGCTTTTTAAGAAGTTTTAAAAGTTCAACCAAGGTAATGTAGTCATTAAGCTTATGGGTAATTGAGATGGTTTTCCATAGCATTTGCGCCGATTTGGCATACTGTTTTTGAAGTCGCAAAACAGAAGAGAGATTCGAATAAAAGGGAACATAGGAGTCATCCAATGCGATGCCTCTTTCAAAAGTAGCAATGGCTTTTTCAAATAAACCTTCGCGCTTATACGCAACGCCTAAATTAGTATAGACTCTTCGCAAGGCATTTGCATCCAAAGGATACTCCAGTGCCTTAACATAACACGTGATCGCCGTTTTAAAGTCTAATTCTCGTAAGAAAATATCACCCGCTTCAATCAGTGAATGTACATTGTTTTCAATCGCTTCGTGTACCACGTTATTCTTTCTCGCTGTTATTGTGTAATTTTAAGTGTTCAGTTGTTTTCATCTATTAAAAGCCAAAATATTCTACGAGCTTGCCTTGCTTAGAAAGCAGAGAGAAATAATCAACGACACGCGCTTTTTCACTTCTTAATTTTTCCAATTCAGCACTATTGACTTGCCGTTGTGCTTGAAGCAGTGTCACGAGATCTTGGCTCGAAAGCCTAAATTTTTCCCAGTAAGCCTCCGCCATTCTACGGCTCGCGTCTATCTCTGTACTTAGGGTATCAATCGTTTTAACATTCGTTTGGACTGAATTAAACAGTTTTTGGGAATTCCATTTTGTATCTTGCTTTGTGTACTCAAGGTTATAAATTAATGCTGATGTTTCACTTAACAATTTAGCAGACTTGGCCTCTGTTCGTCCTCCATCATACAAATTGATCTTAAAAGTAAGCTCGGCTATAAAATCACTGTTTTGACCCTCTGATGGGCTTGTCGTGGGTAAATTATCATCTTTAAATCGCTTAGAATTTGTCATTGAAAAATCAATTTTCAGTCCTTGGGTTGCATTATTGATCACAATCTCTTTTTGCTTACCTTTAATCTGAGTTTCAAGGATATTTAAATCCGTATTTTGTTTTTTAATCTCTTCAAATATCTCATCAAACGCAGAAAGGTTCGTTTCAAAGGAGAGCTCTGTTGGTGTCAGATCTTCAACCTTTGCATGGGTTAGAAATTCATAATAATCTTTGGCATTATTGTAAGCGGACTCCGTATTAATCAGTGCTGTTTTGGCATTAGAAACACTCGCCTGAATAGAACTTTCATCTCCTACGGTTGCTGCGCCTAACTCTCTTTTTATTTTTACGATATCAAGAATTCGCAACAGTTTATCGTAGTTATTTTTATTGACTTCGACTGCCATACTCCCGTAGGCAACACTGAAATAAGCATCAATAACTTTGGATATTTCCTCTTCGAGTGTCCCTTTTAAGCGCTCTTCTTGTTCTTTGCGTGTAATTTTTGTTTTTGCAACCGTTTCACTGTGCATACCGGATGAAAAAAGATTGTAGGTTGTTGTCAAATCACCTCTGGCTTGTTCGTATTTTTGCTCATCAAATCCTCGGTTATCTTTACGTGTTCCAGTAGATGCAATATCGACTTGGGGCAAAAAGTCGGCATACGCTTCTTGCGTCGAATAATCAGCCTGCACAATACGCTCTTGTGCTTGCCTAATGCGATAATTTGATTTAATTGCCGTCACAACCGCTTGCTTTAGCGTAACATTGTTGGTGTCGATGGAAGAAGAGTCTTTTTGCGTTAAAAAATTATTTAATTTTGCAATCATATCTTTTTGAGATTCATCCTCTTGTGAATCAAGTGCCAAAAGGGACGATAAAGAAAAACTGCAGCATAGACACAGAGCAAAAAAAACGTTTACCTTTTTAACCATCACTTCTATTCCTCACTTAACATCTATTTTCAAATACCCAAAGTCATAATTATTGGTGCTTTGTTGCTTATAACTCACGTGGATTTTATTTTTAAATTCGTCCATACTCTCAAGTTTATTTTTTAAACTCAAAATTCTGCCTATGGAAACTTGTTTTGCTTGTGTTGAACTTATCAGTTTTTTTGTATCCCCTACGCTAATAACAAATTGGGCATTCGGTTTTGCTTTTGCTATTTTTCCCATGGTTTTAACCAATTGACTCAGTGCATTTTGCTGTGGGAAATAGTCGTTGTTTTTAAAGACAATTAAAAGATCGGACTCTTTTACCTCAACAACACTTGATGTGTCCTTTTGCTTACTCAATGTATTTTCACCCACATCGGTACTACTTTGCACCGTTGGGTCTTTTTGATTTATTTTGGCAGATGAAAAGATTATTTTTGGAGATTCTTTAGGCACAACCATATTCTGCGTCATCTCTTGAGGAACGTCTTGTTTGGCATTTTTTGAGGTAAACTGCATGTAGTAACCAACATTAACAAACATGATCAATACAAAAAGGAGTAAAACCAATATAACAGAAGAGAAGAGATCAACATATGAAATATAGGGATTCATCTCTCCATCTTCAGAACTAGCAGCCATTTACTTTCCTACGTTTTTTATTTGTTTTATTTACTGATTTTTCGTAAACAAAGAGCCAAAAAAGCCTTTGATTTCGTCCGCAACGCTGGGGCCATGAAGTGTATTTTGTTGATCAAGGCGCGCTATAATATCTTCAATATTTTTAAGTGACTGCTCCATAAGAACCACGTGATGTTGTGTACTCTCAATTTTCTGGCTCAGTTGAGCAATCATGTTACGCGCACTTTCAGCACTTTGAATAAAATAGGTCTCTTCAAATGCCTTATTTTGAGCTAACGAGAGCTGCGCTGTTTGTTCTAGTGCTAAAAGATTGGATACGACCGTATCAAGAAGCTCCTTCTCTTGCACCATACTATTTTTTTGTGTCTCATGGCTCTCTTTTTGAGTCTCTACATAGCTGGCATGAAAAGCTTCGTGTGCCACCAAAAGAGATTCTAACGACTGCTTATTTCGACTAATGGCATGTTCAACCTCTCCAATCGCTCCACGAAGATCACTCGAAGCGTTCAATGATTCGAGTTTAAATGTCTCTTGTATTTCACCCACACGAGCAAGTGTCTGCTGTGTTTGCTCGATTGAGCTATGTATCCCTTCAAAAAGATGATAGGCATTTTCTTGGTTAAGGATCATTTGATGGCTATCTTCACGTGATTGATGCGTGAAAAGCTCTACATATTTTATCTCTTCATGGAGCGTTACATCCAGCGTATCAAGCTGGTGTTGCATTTGAGCATACGCGCGGACACTCTCATCAAACTGACTATTTTGGGTTGTCGCGATTAAGGAGAGTGTTTGAGCACTCGCACTCACGTGTGTAAAGATTTCTGATAATTGATGGTTTGTCTCCACAACCCGTTCAATCATCTGACCTAATTTACTTTCGTTTTGAGTTAACGTCTGAATCACTTTTTCACTCTCATGCGACATACTGTCTTTAAGCTCTGCAACCGCTACGAAGGATCGTTGATGGGTTTCTTCGTTTACATGTAAGATTTGCTCATTCAGGGTTACCAAGGATTGCGTCGTGGTTTGCTGAACATCTATTTTATGGCTGGTATCTTCGAGTGTACGGCTAATGGTTTGAAGGGATGACGCATGCTGTGTTAAAAGCTCTGTTTGCTGGGTGTTTATAACGACTTCTTGATCATAGTGTACCTCTAATGTCTTATCTCTTTGGATAATATGCGTCACAAGATGATCAAATTTTTCTTCATACCCTCTTTGCTGATGGGTAATGGTTTGCAATGTCTGATGCTGTTCTTCCATCACATTTTTGATAGAAGAGAGCGTTTGCGCCATTACATGAAAGTTTTCATTTGATTGTGTCAGTTTTGAAACTTCCTGTGTAAAGCTCGTCATCTGCTCAAGGAAAAGGTCAATGAAACTTCTACGTTGTTCAGGCAAAGCAACGGTTGAACCAGTCGTCGCTTGACCTAACGCTTCAGGTGCTATATCAATAATTCTGTTTTTTAACCAATCCTCAACGCCACTAATCAAGGTATCTTGTGATCGAAACAGAATGTAACCATTGATGCCTAAAATAACAGCAGAAACAACACCAAAAAGGGAAGCACCAAATCCAATAGCCATACCCGAAAGTGGTCCTGAAAAATCTTGCATAATCTGCTTGATATCAATATCGCCATTGAGCCCTAAAATAATTTGCCCCATATTATCAATCGCTTCAACCAGTCCCACAAAGGTACCAAGCAAACCAATCAACATAGACGTATTGATAAAAAAGTTAATATACGATTTTTGTTTGCGAAATTTACTATCAAGCCAATCAATAATATTACGAGATTCGTCTTGGGTAAAAAGCATCTGCTGTTGGCTCTTTCGAGTGATCAGCATATGGGCAATATTCGCAGGCAAAAGAGAATCGATACTTTTAATGTAAAATTCATACCCTGTTTTTTTATACGCAAGTGCGCCAAACGTTCCACCCAACATCATGATGCCATAGCCGCTCACTATTTGATAGAGGGTTCCAACAATGAGCAAACCTAAAATTGAGGTACTAAAAATAACCGTTGCCATGAAGAAAACAGTGAGGAGTTCAGCATTTGTATAAACAATGTAAAGAATGAAGAGCCAGATAATCAAATAAGCTTTGAGGACTTTAATACGTTTCATATGCTTTTTAAATTCTTCCTTTTCTCAAAATAAATTCAAACATTAGGGGGATAGGGATCGAGTGTATTAAAATTAGGCTATTTTGACTCTATTATGTACCGATACAGCGCTTATACTTACAATTCTATCAATAGTTATGTACAAGATCCCTTAAAGAAAATAAAAGTTACATAAAAGTATCACGAAAACAATTTAAGGAAAAATAAATCTTTACATGTAAAGCTACCTAAGCAACGTTTTCTCAGCGCCCTCTAAAATCATTTTGACTTCCGCATCCGATGCTTCGTAGTGATAAAACGTTTTGTAAAACTGCTTCACCTCCTGCTCCATTGAAATATCGGCAAAGCGTTCAGGGTAAAACATCTTCCCAAGCCATAAGGGTTGCAGAGCCCCTTCGGCACTACGAACCGACCAAAGATAAACGCCTGTGGGAACGACGTAGACGCGTTTGTTTTTGATCGCACTCAGTGTTTGAAAAGCGGGATTGCTTACAATGACATCGCGACTGGGGTTGCTGTTCGTGATGATGACATCAGGATTCCAGACCAAAACCTGTTCTGCGTTGATGATCTTCACCATCTCTTTTGTGTCAACCGCGTAATCACTCGCAACATTGTTTCCACCTGCGATTTTGATGTACTGCGCGCCAATGTCATTGTCATTGATCGTGGAGTAATTGCCTGCTGAAAAGTTCAGCGCTAAGACAGCGAGCTTGTGTGAAACCGTGGACGTGCGTTTTTGCACCTCTTGGAGCATTGTGTCGTAGTAGCGGTTAAACGCTTGCGCTTTTTGAGGGGCATCCTCACCTAAAATCTCCGCGATAAGACGTATGCTCTCTTTGATCTCTTCTATGGTTGCGAAGCTACTGATCTTGACAACCGTGATGCCTGAAGCTTGAAGTTGCGCAACATTGGCTTCACTAAGAAAAAACGATGTTGGGCCAAAGACGACTTGTGTTTTAGAAGCGATGAGTGCTTCGATACTGGAGGAAAGATTGGTGCTTGCACTATTTTGCTTTACTGAGGGAAAAATGGTGTAAAACATCTCCGAGAGTCTGGGAACACTGGAGGCTATTTTTCCCTCAGCGCCAAGCATACATGTCACCTGTGCAAATGCGCCAATGAGTGGGGTGACTCTTTTTATATGTAAAGGAACAGCGACCTCTTTTGCGTCGCTGTCTTTAACCATGCGAAACCCCTCATCGGCGTAACCAGATGAAACCAAAAGTAAACACGCTAAAAAAAGAATAGCGCGAAGTATTACAGTTTGATTTCGCATGGTTTCCACCACATCACATAGGTTTTGGTTGTGCGAAGCAAATGTATTCGCCCATCTTCTAATACATCTAAATAGCGATCAACATTTGCACGGTACCGCTCTTCGTGTTCAGGCAAAATCGTTCCTAAAAAGCGTAAATCTTCATACGCGTCTTCTTTGGTGGTGTAAAATCGCTCAAATCCATCGTCCAACACGACAACACTAGGATTGGCACCCATGTCGTAGATCATATTAAACGTCACGTTATAATCAAACATGCGTGCATCGGGGCGTGGTTTGGGTGCGGGAATATCGCTAATGCCTTCTAAAAAATCGAGTTGAATTTCCCTCAGGCTTGGTGCATTGGCAAAACTCATCACAAAGACGTATTTGGTTGCGAGTTGGTTGAGTTTAATCAGATCAAACATGCCCACGGAGCGCGAAGCTATGGCGATGTCGTGCTTGCCAATTTTTGAGACCGCATCCTCATCAAGCCAGCTTTGAAACAGAGGCGTGACATTATCAAGCCCCTCATGTTTAGCATTGTGCATGCAACGCTCTAGCATCTTTTCATACGCGTCCACACACGTCACCGATTTGGCTTTTTTTGCCATCGGAACAGTTAAACGTCCAGGGCCGCAGCCAATGTCCACAACCGTGTCATCTTTGGTAATCATCATAGCATCCACCTGTTTTTGGGTAAAAGCCTTTTCAAGTTTTGCCATGCCATCGTACATCTCTGTAATAGTGTTCCAGTCAATTCCTGGCGTTTTAGGATCTCCTTGCATTGCAAAACGATTGCGATGGAGGAGTTCCCAGTTTACTAACCCTTTCATCATTTTCCTTAAAATCTAACTTCAACTGAAGCGGTAATATTGCGTGGTTCACCTAGGAAAAGGCTGGTTGAACCTGCAACGCTATTACCATCCAATCCATTACTTGCAAAGATGCCTCCCCAATATTTTTCATCAGTAATGTTATTGACAGAGAGTCTAAAAATTGTTCGATCGCCTAAAAGTTTTTTAGTGGCATAGCGAGCTCCTAAATCAATCGTGAAATACTCATCCGCCCATTGCGTATTAGCAGGGTCAATCGCTCGCTCGCCTGTGTAGTGAAAATTGCTACTTAGCACGAGTTCTTCAAAGCTTGGAATGGTGTATTCAACCAAAAGATTCGCTTGCCACTCTGGCATACCAAGGGCTTGTTTGTTATTGATATTGGCTATTTTTGCACCGTTAATTTCGGTATCCATAAAGGTTACGCCTCCAAAAAGAGCCACTGAATTGGTCAGCTTTCCTGAAGCCATAAATTCAATACCCTTGTTCGTTTGTTCACCTTGTTCTTCAAACACACCATCATAGCCGGTATACGCAGTCGGTCGCTCAATTTGGAAAAGTGCGGTGGAAAGATCAACATATTCAAGGGCAAGTTTGGCACCCACTTCATACTGCTTGCTTCGGTAAGGATCAAGTGTTCGCGTCACACCATTAATATCTGTTCCAGATTCACCTGGTTGGATACTGTCTGCATACGTAATGTACACGCTTAAATTTTCAATCGGTTGATAAATTACACTAGCAGCATAGCTGTACCCACTCTTAGAGACATCCGAAGTCGTTGCACCTGATGTGTTGTACGCTTCCGTGCCAATCCAACTTTTATTGGTCGAAAGAAGTACCTGCCATTGGTCATTGAGTTTGATCGTATCGCCCAAGGTTAAAGTTTTGACATCGGTTGTAGAGGAGACATAGCGCTTACCATTGGTATTATTTGTACTGTAAATATCCCAAATATAGCCGTTACCACCCATTGCAATGTCATTTTCAAAACCTAAAAAGTCTTGTTTTGTTTTGATATAGCCCATGTAACTGTCAAGCTCAAATCGCCCTGCAGCAGTCGAAGGATTGACCGTTGAGCTGGTATAAGTTCCATTGTTAGAATTAAAGGTATTGGTTAATCCATACAGTGCTCTATCGGCTCTTTGTGTGAGGTAACCGCCTTCTGCGTACCAATGATCGGCTATATCGTATTTGAGTTTCCCGCTGTAGGTTGTTGTGGTAAGCTCTCTTCCCGCATTTTTTTGCGCATACTTCTCATCAGCAGCGTCATACGCATCAGGAAGCGTGTACCTAGCAACACCCAGTGCAGTATAAGGCATGTTAAACTGTCCTGTATAGCCTTCTTTTATGTATTTATAGTAACTAAAATTCGTCTCCAATGTCAGCCTATCTGTAAGGTAAAAATCAAGCCCTGTTGAGATGAGTTGTCGTCTAAGATTACTTCCCTCAACATACCCTTCGCCATCGCCTCCAACAAAAACGCCTCTGTAGCCTATTTTGTCATTAAACCTACCACCCACATCCATTTCAGCTTCGCCATGCCCACTTTCACCATATGTTAAAAGTAAAGAGTTCTCATACTCTTTGGTTGGACGTTTTCGTTCAAAATTATAAATACCCGAAGGATTGGCAGCACCGTAAAGAGAGCCTGCCAATCCATTTTGAATTTGAAGGCTATCAAACATCGCCATTGGTGTTGCGGTCGTAGAGACAACATGCAGACCATCCCAATAACTATTGGCAACCACGTCACCCCGCATACCTCTGGTTTGAGGGCGACCCACATCGGCACCTCCGCGCCACTCAATTTGGGCAGAAGGAATGTATTTGATAACATCTTCTAACCCTTGAGAACGTTGATTTTTAATGATTTCTTTCGGAATGGTATTGACCTGATACGGCACATCAAACGCTCTTTTATCACCAAGAGCTCCCATCGCAACATCTTTGGTTAGAAAACCATCGGCGATGCCACCTTCTAACTCCTGAAAACGTTGCGTCGAGACAACAACACTTTCAAGCGTTACACTGGTTTTCTCTCCACTCTCTTCGCACAAAGCACTTGTAGCACATAAAGCGGTCACAAGTACAACGCTCAACCCCTTCAAACAGTTATTTTTCACCCTATCTCCTTAATGGTATTGTTTTATGGTATAAATTAATATATAACGTATATTGCTACTTTACACGTTCATAAAATGAATAAAATCCCTTATAAAAGGAAATAAAACTGTAAATAAACTCTCTTATATCGATATTAAAAAAAAGTATAACGATTATTTAACTCTAAAACTTCTTAATATCGCGTTAAAGAAATATTAAATGTCTATAAAAAAATCACAAAAATGAATAAAATTTAACCACTCTCTTTTAAAGGAAATTAGCCTAAAAAGTAATCTTTACATGTAAAGATTTTGTAGCCCTTGAATGCTATAATGTACCCACACAACGAGACTTAAAAATGCAAGGAGCTAAAGCGTGCGTACTCGAATCGAACATGATCTTATCGGCGATAAAGAGATTTCTAATGCGTGTTATTACGGTGTTCAAACGGCGCGAGCTATGGAGAACTTTCACATCACGGGGGTGACACTGGGAAGCTTTCCTACTTTCATTGAGTCCATCGCCAAAGTTAAAAAAGCGGCAGCGCTTGCCAATTTTGAGTTAGAACTTTTAGCAGAGAACAAGAAAAATGCGATCGTGCAGGCGTGCGAAGCCATTATCGCGGGTAAATTCCATGACCAGTTTGTGGTCGATATGATCCAAGGAGGGGCTGGAACTTCGACCAATATGAACGCGAATGAAGTGATCGCCAACATTGGTTTAGAGATTTTGGGGCACCAAAAAGGCGAATACATCTACCTGCATCCCAACAACGACGTCAACCTTTCGCAATCCACCAATGATGCTTACCCAACCGCCCTTCGCGTCGCACTGTATGAAAAACTAGGTGAGCTTGGCGAGTCGATGGCAATCATTAAAAACTCGTTTGCTAAAAAAGCGAGTGAGTTCAAAGATGTCATCAAGATGGGGCGAACCCAACTCCAAGACGCGGTTCCTATGACGTTAGAGCAAGAGTTTCGAACTTACGCCGTGATGATCGGCGAGGACATCCAACGTGTGCATGAAGCAAGACAGTTAGTACGTGAGATCAATATGGGAGCTACCGCGATTGGAACGGGCATCAACGCGCATCCTGATTATGCTAAAACCGTGGAAGATAAACTGCAAGAGGTGACGGGGCGTCCGTTTATCACCGCGGGTGATTTGATCGAAGCGACGCAAGATACGGGCGCTTACGTGCAAATATCGGGTGTTTTGAAACGCGTCGCGACTAAAATGTCCAAAATCTGCAATGATCTTCGTCTTTTAAGTTCAGGCCCAAGGACGGGTTTTGGCGAGATCAATTTACCTGCGATGCAACCAGGTAGCTCCATTATGCCTGGCAAAGTCAACCCTGTTATTCCCGAAGTCGTGAACCAAGTCTGTTTCCAAGTCATCGGCACTGACATCGCCGTGACGATGGCGTGTGAAGCGGGACAACTGCAACTCAATGTTTTTGAGCCACTCATCGCTTACAATCTTTTCAACTCGGTCAATATGATGAAAAACGCCTTTGAAGCACTCGCGTATACCTGCGTGGATGGCATCACGGCAAACAAAGAGCACTGCAAAAATTTGGTGCTCAACAGCATCGGTCTTGTCACGGCACTCAATCCTTACTTAGGCTACGAAAACTCCACCATCGTTGCCAAAGAGGCGTTAGAAACTGGCGGTTCGGTGTATGACATCGTTTTAGCCAAAGGGTTGCTCGCCAAAGAAGAGTTGGATGAGATCATCAAGCCAGAAAACATGATCCAACCCCACAATTTCGGTCTTTCCGAGAAAAATAAGTTCGAAAAACTCTAACTAAACAGGGGCTTTGGCTCCTGTTCTTTCCTTTACATGTAACCGCCAGTATCACTTAAATTTTATATATACACATTAATTTCATTCTTTCAATCTTTTTTTAAAATCTTTTCCAAAAAGTCATTTTCAAGTCTCTTTGGAGGTTTAAACTTCCACTACCTTTAAATCTTAAGGAGACACAATGTCAACTAGAATAGAACACGATCTAATCGGCGATAAAGAAATATCGAACGAATGTTATTATGGCGTGCAAACAGCGCGCGCAGCGGAAAACTTCCACATTACAGGTATCACACTTGCAAAATTCCCAACCTTCATCACTTCCCTTGCTAAAGTAAAAAAAGCGGCAGCTCTTGCCAACTTTGAACTAGGACTTCTTGCAGAGAACAAAAAAAATGTGATTTGTGAAGCGTGCGATGAGATCATCGGCGGTCAATACCATGACCAATTTGTGGTCGACATGTTCCAAGGCGGAGCAGGTACCTCCACTAACATGAATGCGAACGAAGTCATCGCAAACATCGGACTTGAAAAAATGGGTCACAAAAAAGGTGACTACAAATACCTTCACCCAAACAATGACGTCAACTTGTCTCAATCCACCAACGATGCGTACCCAACCGCACTTCGTGTAGCTCTTTTTGAAAAACTTGGCGAACTTACCGTTTCGATGAGTATCATCAAAAATTCATTTGCTAAAAAAGCATTAGAGTTTAAAGACATCATCAAAATGGGTCGTACCCAACTTCAAGATGCCGTTCCTATGACACTTGAACAAGAATTCAGAACCTATTCCGTTATGATCGGTGAAGACATTCAACGTGTGATTGAAGCGCAACAATTGATGCGTGAAATGAACCTTGGTGCCACAGCGATTGGTACAGGAATTAACGCTCACCCTGATTATGCAAAAACCGTTGAAGGCAAACTTCAAGAAGTAACAGGACGCCCTTTTGTAACGGCAGGTGATCTTGTTGAAGCAACACAAGATACAGGTGCTTATGTACAAATCTCTGGTGTTCTTAAACGTGTAGCAACAAAAATGTCAAAAATTTGTAATGACCTTCGTTTATTAAGCTCAGGCCCAAGAACAGGTTTTGGCGAAATCAATCTTCCAGCAATGCAACCAGGTAGTTCAATTATGCCAGGTAAAGTTAACCCAGTTATGCCTGAGGTTGTGAACCAAGTATGTTTCCAAGTTATCGGTACAGACGTTGCGGTTACTATGGCATGCGAAGGTGGTCAACTACAACTTAACGTCTTTGAGCCTGTTATCGCGTTCAACCTTTTCAACTCTGTAAACATGATGAAAAACGCATTTGAGGCATTGGCTTACACCTGCGTTGATGGCATCACAGCAAACAAAGAGCACTGCAAAAATTTGGTCCTTAACAGCATCGGTCTTGTGACAGCGCTTAATCCTTTCATCGGGTATGAAAACTCAACTTCGGTTGCCAAAGAAGCGCTTGAGACAGGCGGTTCAGTCTATGACATCGTTCTTGCGCGTGGTCTTTTAGCAAAAGCAGAGCTTGATGACATCATCAAACCCGAAAATATGATCAAGCCTCGTACCTACGACAAAAAGTAATAACAAAAACCGCTATTGCTAAAACTTCTGCCGACTTGTTCGGCTAGCTTTAGCACCACAGCGGTTAGCGTAGCACCAAGAGCTTTGCTCTTGGTGCGTTATGAAAATAAAAAAGGAGTTTCCATGTTATGGTTAGAAGTCATCGTTGTTCTTGGCGCCATCTTTTTTGGTGCAAGACTAGGTAGTATTGGTATCGGGTATGCGGGTGGCGTAGGCGTTTTGGTTTTAACGCTGGGAATGGGACTTAAACTAGGTTCAATGCCTATTGATGTAATCCTTATCATCATGTCCGTTATTGCAGCCATTGGCGCAATGCAAGTGGCAGGTGGACTTGATTATATGGTCAGTATTGCGGAGAAGATTTTACGTAAAAATCCTAAACAGATCACGTTTCTAGCACCTGTTGTCACCTATGTGATGACATTTTTTGCAGGAACGGGGCATACGGCGTTTGCAACCTTGCCGGTTATTGCCGAAGTGGCGAAAGAGCAAGGCATTCGTCCTTCTCGTCCTTTAAGCATCGCGGTTGTTGCGTCTCAAATTGCGATCACCGCATCTCCTATTTCAGCGGCCGTTGTTTTTGTGAGTGGCGCATTGGAGAAACAAGGCATTGGGTACTTAGAGCTTTTAGCGGTCTGTATCCCTTCTTCGTTTCTGGCATGTATGTGTGCAGCCGTTGTGGCAAACTTCTTGGGAAAAGATCTTAAAGATGATGAAGTCTACCAAGACAGACTCGCTAAAGGTCTTGTTAAAACCAGAGGTACGACCAAGATCGAGATCAAACCAGGGGCAAAACTCTCTGTTGTGATCTTCCTTGTCGCGATTTTGTGTGTTATCACCTATGCAACACTGATCAGCGGTAAAGTGGGCTTGATTAAAAACCCTGTGCTGGGTCGTGACGCGGCGATTATGCTCTTTATGTTTGCGGCGGCTACGTTTATCTCTGCCTTTACACGCATTGACACGGCGCAAGTGTTGAACTCTTCTACGTTTAAATCCGGTATGAGTGCATGTATTTGTGTACTGGGTGTCGCATGGCTTGGTGATACGTTTGTTGCAAATCACATCAACGAAATCAAAGCGTTTGCAGGCGATCTTCTTAACGTCTATCCATGGATGCTAGCAGTCGTTCTTTTCTTTGCAAGTACCCTGCTCTACTCTCAAGCGGCAACAGCGAAGGCGCTGATTCCAAGTGCATTATTACTAGGTGTTTCACCCCTTACCATCGTAGCTTCGTTTGCAGCGGTGAGTGCACTGTTTGTTCTTCCAACCTACCCAACACTGATTGCAGCGGTGGAGATGGACGATACGGGCTCAACACGCATTGGTAAATTTGTCTTCAACCATCCTTTCATTGTTCCTGGTGTTGTGGCGATTGCACTCTCGGTTGCTTTTGCCTTCGTCATCGGCGGTATGATCTTATAAAAGAGTCCGCAAGGACTCTTTTGACACGGCTTTGGGGCAAAGCTCCAAAGCCTACGCTAGCCGCTTGGCGCTGAAGCTTGCCTCTTCGAGGCAGAATAATATAAAGTAGCCTTCTTATCGGCTCTTTTGGGAGCCGATCCTTTTTACATGTAAACCAACTTTTCAAAGGAGTATAAGAATGAATTTTTTACGCACTTCACTCATGGTGACACTCATTGGTGTCTCTTCACTCATGGCAAAACCAACCATTGCCATTTTAGCAACGGGCGGAACCATCGCAGGTTCTGGTACATCTGAGCTTAAGAGCTCTTACTCAGCGGGCGCTGTCACGGTCGATAAATTACTTGCTGCGGTTCCTGCTATCAATGACATGGCAACCATCAAAGGCGAGCAAATCTCTAGCATTGGCTCTCAAGAGATGAATAACCAAGTGTGGCTCAAACTCGCCAAACGTGTCAATGAACTTCTAGCGCAACCTGACATCGATGGTGTCGTTATCACCCATGGAACAGACACCGTTGAAGAGACTTCGTATTTTCTAGACCTTACCGTCAAAAGTAAAAAACCCGTCGTTTTTGTAGCCGCTATGCGCTCTTCTACCTCTATGAGTGCAGATGGTCCGATGAACCTTTTCAATGCAGTTAATGTTGCAATCAACAAAGAGACTACTGGCAAAGGTGTTGTCGTTGTCATGAACGATGAAATTCACAGTGCACGTGAAGTCACGAAAGTCAATACCAGTTCTGTTAACGCATTTGCTTCTCCAAACAGCGGTAAAATCGGTACAGTGTATTATGGCAATGTTGAGTACTACATGCAACCAACCCGTAAACACACCGTTGCGTCTGAATTTGATGTGAGCAAACTCGAAGATTTACCACGCGTGGACATCGTTTACGCTCATCCTAATGACACCGATGTCATGGTCAAAGCAGCCGTTAGCGCAGGTGCAAAAGCGATCGTTCATGCCGGTATGGGCAATGGTAATCCTTTCCCCCTTACCCAAGATGCTCTTGCGGACGCAGTTAAAAAAGGTGTTGTTGTCGCTCGTAGTAGTCGTGTCGGCAGTGGTAGTACCACGCTTGAAGGCGAAGTAGACGATGCCAAATACGGCTTCATCACAACCACAACCCTCAATCCTCAAAAAGCACGTGTTCTTTTAATGTTGGGTCTCACCAAAACCAGCGATAAAAAAGCACTTCAAAAGATGTTTTTAGAGTATTAGAAAAACACTCCATCTCTCTTGGCGGGGAGATGGAGAACCCTTTACATGTATGCTATAATAGATGTAAAAAAGAGACCATTTCAATGAAAAAATTCGTGTTGTTTTTAATGGTTTTTAGCTTTTTTTATACCCCCTCTCTCTTTGCCCATGACAAAAAAATCCTCATTATCAACTCGTATCACCGAGGCTTTCAATGGAGCGATGATGTGCTTGTTGGAATGGAAGAGGTTTTTTACAACCATCCTGAAATCACCACAAACATTTTATACATGGATTCTAAGCGTATTAGCTCTGAGGAGTACTACGCGAAACTGCGCGAACTCTACAAACTTCAACTCAGAAACCATCAGTATGACCTTATCGTTGCGGTTGATAAATTCGCGTATGATTTTATTGTCAAATACTACCATGAACTCTTCACAACGGAGCCTGTTTTGTTTACAGGGTTGGAACAATTTGAGATCGAAGATATTCAAAAAGAGGGGCTGGAAGATCGAGTTTATGGCATTTTAGAAAGACGTGCCATTCCTGAGACAATCCCGATGATTGCTAAAATGATGCCCAGCCTTAAAAAACTCTACATCATCAACGATGCGAGTGCCAATGGCGATGACAGTGAACCTTTTATACGCCAAGCGATGAGTGAGCACAACAGTGAATTTGAGATCGAGTATATCCGCTCTTCCACACTTGAAGAGCTTGAAGAGCGCTTTTCCAAACCGAACAAAGAAGAAGCGGTCTTTTTCATCCGCTTTTACAACGACAAATACGGCAATCTGTATAAAAACAGTCAAATCGCTTCCATGATCAACAAAAGCGCTTTGCCCGTTTTTATCACTGACACACTTTTCATCGAAAAAGGTGCGTTTGGCGGTAAACTGGTTCCTGTCAAAAGCGTGGGACGAATCACGGGTGAGATGGTCATCGATGTGCTCGATAAAAAACTTCAACCTTTACATGTAAAGACACTCATTGAGTACCACTACCAATTTGATGTGCAAAAAATCCAACAGTTTGGGCTCTATCCCAACGCCAGTGTTAAAGCGTTTGAGCTTGTGAATGCGCCGCTAACGTTTTTTGACAAGCACCGAAAATTCGTCGATGCCGTCTTTTTGATCTCACCTTTTTTACTCTTTTTGGTTTTGGGGATTATTCATAACATCTACATGCGTATTCGCAGCGAAAAGGAACTGAAGGCGATTGAGCTGCAAAAAAATAAACACCAGCAGTTCATCATCCAACAGTCCAAGCTCGCCGAAATTGGCGAAATCTTCTCTTCCATCGCGCATCAGTGGAAAAATCCTTTGGTCGAGATCGCAACCATCGCACAAGAGCATGTTTACAGCTCCGCCGACCAAGGCGATGAACAGAGTAATGAGTATGTGAACGCCATCATGGTGCAAGTGCGCTACATGACCGACACGATCAACGACTTTCAAAAATTCATTATGCCTTCCACGCAACGAACGGTTTTTGATGTCAATGAGGCGATTGAGACGATGATGAAAATCATCAGTCATAACATCAAATACAACTACATTGACGTCAGCATCGATGTAAGCCATGCCACAAACGTAATGGTCAGCGGCTATAAAAATGAGTTTATGCAAACCCTGCTCAACATCGTCAACAACGCCAAAGATCAGATCAAAGAGACGCGCGAGAACAAACAGATCAAGCGAGGGATCATCTCCATTCGCATTTACAATCATTCCAAAAAAGTCATTATCGACATCAAAGATAACGGCGGAGGCATCCCCATCGATAAACTCCCCAATATTTTTGATGCCTACTACACCACCAAAGAGAGTGGTCATGGGATCGGTCTTTACATGTCAAAGCTCATCATCGAAGATAAAATGGGCGGAAAAATACGCGTAAGCAACACCTTAGAGGGCGCTTGCTTTTCGATTACACTAGGAAATATATCATGAAAATTTTGGTTTTAGAAGACAACGAACGCCTTGCCAATGTCATCAAAAGTGTCCTCACCAAAGAGGGATACACGGTCGATCTGTTTATGGACGGCGAAAAAGCACTGGACGCACTCAACCGTGGGTATCACTGCTTTATTTTAGACATCAACGTCCCATCCATCGATGGACTCTCTATTTTAGAGACGATTCGCATCTACCATAAAGAGATTCCTGCCATCATCATCAGCTCTAACCATGATCTGGAAAAGATCCAAGCGTCGTACGAGATCGGCTGTGATGACTACCTCAAAAAGCCTTTTTTCATCTATGAACTCGTCCAAAAAGTGAAAAAACTCTGTCATAAGCCAACATCGACGATTTCTTTGTGGATCGGCTACACGTATGACTATGCCAACCATCGCTTGTTTGATCCGAACATGGAAGAGATCAAACTCGCCAAAAAAGAGGGGATGTTTTTAGACCTTTTTATCAAAGATCGTCACCGCGTGATCACTTTTAGTGAACTTGAAGAGTATGTCTGGGAGGGCGAAGAGACGAGTGTTTTAAATATGCGCGCACTCATTAAGCGTTTGCGTAAAAAACTCCCTGAAGGTGCCATAGAGATGATCAAAGAGGTAGGCTACCGCTTGGGCGAACTATGATGGATCGCGGTAATAGAGCTTAGTTTTATCTTTTTGGTACGAACTGTAGAGTTTTTGAAACTCTTTGAAGACTTTTGCAGAGTAAGGATTGTCATTGATCTTGCCATTGTACGCGTTGATGGCATCTTTGTTGTTTTTGTGTCTCGCAAAACAGGTCGCTAAGATGTAGGCTCCGACTTGAATGTTGATCTTTGGCTCGAAAAGGTCGTACAACGAAATATTGGCTTTATCAAGAAGTGGCTTATGAATCGAGTTGATCTGCATGATGCCCATGTCAAAACGCGGATAGTTGTTGGTGTAGAGAAAATGCACCACATGGCTGGCTTCATACTTGTTTTTGCTCCTGATCGCAATGACCTTCGTGTGTTGCTTGCTCTCAATCCCTTTTTGCTTTAAAAACGCACTCAGTCTTTGCGCTTGCTCTGGCGTCATCCTATCGGCGCTAAACGCCACCACATAGCGGTCAAGATCACTCTCAACCTTGGCGATAGAGTACAAAAGGCGCGGCTCAATGCCGTAAATCTGCCCTACTTTGACCCAAATATTTTCACCTTGATTTGCCTGCGCCGCCCACATCAAAAGAGGAAAAAATAGGAGTATAAGTATGCGAAACATCTATGATTTTCCCCCTTTTCTTAAATTGACTTCATTATAAATGAAGCAAACTTTATTCTCTATAAAGCTCTTTTTTTTGCATTTTTATTGATCCAAATAAAGCATATCGTGGTTAGAACATTTCTCCTTTTCTGTTTTTAAAAATACAAGGTTCTGAGAATTGGGACTATGCGTACCCTAAGATCTTTACATGTAAAAAGTCAAACGTGTACCCTGACATTTTTTTGCTTTGACTTCCTAACCAATCCCTAAGAAAACTCTGAATACAATAAAGAAATCTCTTCAAAAAGGAAAGCGGATGTTCAAGCAACTTATCAACATTTTCATTGGGCTTAGTCTTTTTACAACGCTTGTAAATTCAGCCGAAAAACCACTCATCGTTGGTATGGAGTTACAATACCCTCCTTTTGAAATGAGTGATAAAAATGGAACGCCCACAGGTGTGAGTGTGGACGTGGCAATGGCTCTTGGAAAATACCTAGGGCGCGAAGTGCAAATCGAAAATATTGCGTGGGATGGGCTGATCCCCTCTTTGAAAACTGGGAAAATCGACCTCGTTATCTCGTCGATGACGATTACAGATGAGCGCCAAAAAACGATCGATTTTTCGATACCCTACGCACAATCAAACTTGGCAATTTTGGCGAATAAAACCAGTAACATTCAAGACATAGAAGCGTTAAATCAAAAAGGCAAAAAGATTGCTGTGAAAAAAGGGACAACGGGGCATCTTTATGCAAACCAGTACCTTAAAAATGCTGAGCTTTTAGTCTTCGATAAAGAAAATGCCGCCGTGCTAGAAGTGATACAGGGCAAGGCAGATGGCTTTTTGTATGACCAACTCACCATCTATAAAAACTGGACAAATCATAGAAGCACAACCGTTGCACTGTTGAAGCCGTTTCAAGAAAAGCCTGAATACTGGGGCATGGCTATCAAAAAAGGCAATGATGAACTACGAGAGCACGTCAATGCGTTTATCAAACAGGCTAAAAGCGACGGCACGTTTGACGCATTGTCTAAAAAGTACCTTGCAGAAGCCAGAGCTACGTTTGATAAGCTTGGTATTGCATTTTTCTTTTAAGGAAAAACCATTTTACATGTAAACGATTTTTTCATACAAATCATTGACCAAAAAGAGAGTGTAAAAACCAAAAAAAGCGTTTATATTTTTAACTTTTTACTTCTTACGTGTATCATCACCACCATCGTTTATAGCATGTTTACGGCTATCTCGTATGAGTTTCACTGGGATACGATCTACGCGTACAAACAGAAGTTTATCGATGGCTTTTTCATGACGATCGTTATCTCCTTTTTTGCCTTGATCTTAAGCCTTATCATCGGGGTTCTTTTTGCTTATGGGCAAAATTCCAAGGTGATTCTTTTGCGGTTTTTTTCGCGGTTTTATATCGAGCTCATTAGAGGAACGCCTCTTTTGGTGCAAATCTTGATATTTTTTTATGTCTTTGCCAACAACCTTGGCTTTAACAATCGCTACATCGTGGGAACGGTGATTCTTGCTCTGTTTTCAGGGGCATACGTGAGTGAGATTATCAGAGCTGGCTTACGAAGCATCCACAAAAGTCAGTACGAATCCGCACAATCACTGGGCTTCACCCCATTTCAAACCTATCGCTATATCATCTTTCCCCAAGCTTATAAAAGAATTATCCCTCCGCTGACGGGTCAATTTGCCTCCATCATCAAAGACTCATCCTTGCTTTCCATCATCTCAATCAGTGAGTTTACGATGAATGCCCAAGAGGTCAATGCCTACACTTACTCGACCTTAGAGAGTTACATACCCCTTGGCATTGGGTACCTCATGCTCACCTACCCTATCTCTTTTTGGGCAAAAAAGCTTGAAGAACGGATGAAAGATTAGGCGGGTCATTCTTTTTTGATCGCATCTCACTCTTTACATATAAACTAAAACAGCCACACGAAGCGTAACCGTTTATCAAAAATCACCAAAACCATCTCCACTCGTGCTTTTCAGACACGCGTGCGGTTCGATACAGAGAGAAGCTGCACCAATAGACCCTCCATAAAGCTCTTTTTTACGTTGACTTGGTTAAAATATTTCTCCTTTTGCGGGGGGTATGTGACTCTGGTGTGCACCACGGCCTTCAAAGCCGATTGGAGGGGCAGTTGACTGTCTCTTGGTAAGTTCGATTCTTACACCCTCTCGCCAACTTTCAAATCATCAAAAATATACTACTTTAAGTGCCTGATTCTTAAAGATTTACAGTCATTAGAGCCACACTTAAAGGGTTCCTCGGGAATGAGCCCACAAAAATCTCTATAGATAATCAAAGAATACTTAAAGAAGAATAATTATTAGTGTGTCTTATAAAACAGACTAATAACTAACTTACTAAAGGAGTAACTTATGGCTCTAACTAGGAGGATTCTATCATTGAATTAAAGTTACAAGGCTTTCTCAATAGTATTTCATATATTTGATTTATGCTAAAATCTCACATTTATTATTTTGCATATAAAAGGTGTTTAATGTCAAAAATAAGAGAATTGATTAATATTATAGGTGGTATTTCTTTTCAAATCATTTTTGCTTGTTTTTTGTATATAAGTACAGGCTTGTTTATCATGTCAATGTATGAGTGGTATCAAAAAGGTATGGATTTTAGCTTATTTAATCCTTATTATGCAGTACTTCTAGCGTCTTTAATAGCTGGGTATGCTGTCCTTGTTAATATAATAGAGAAAGAAAGTGATAAAAGAGCAAATGATAAGAAAGAACTAGAAAGGTTGAAGAAGTTTTTTAATGCTCATGTAAGACACTTACTTAGTATTGTTATTAATACAAAACAAAGTTTAGAAAACAAGTTAGAAGCTATCAGTTCTCAAGATTTTCCATCTTATAATGCAAACGATATGAATAAGTTCTTTTTCCCAAATCAAACACAGTCAATACTACTGGAAGTAATAGAGCATTTATTAAGCACTGAATATGGTAAGTTGTTAATCGAAGAGGAACTAATCTTACTACTTAAAATGAAACATCTTCTTGTTGAGGCAATACATGGGTCTTCTTCTCTTATTACAAATTCAATATTAACACCCGATGATTTTATTAGTTACAAGATGCTAGTCAATAAATCAATACTAATGCTCAAAAACCTTGAAGATACTATACCAATGCTAATCCGTAACTAGGATATCATTTGAAAGTACTTTATATATAGGAGAGAAGGAAGGCTGTAAAATTCTGACAAAAATACTAAAAATCTCTGAAAGGTCATATCTACGTCTTACGAAAGCAAAAGTCCCCCCGTAGCCCTTCCCTCTGTTCAAAAGTAAGTGCGTACGAGGACGATAGAGACACTTTATCACGTTAGACTGACTCATAGCACACCTTCAAGTCTTCCACACACTCACAATACATTTTACTTCATTAGATCACTCATCTTGTTAACTCTTGACCATGAAAAATGCTTACATGTAAGGTATCAACTCGAACAAACCCAGCAGTTTTAAAAGCACTTTTGCAACCGATATTTGTGTAAAAAATCAAAAAAATGACTCATTTCCAAAATACTTGGGTAAAATAATGAAAAAATTACTCATATTTATAATACATGGGTAATTTGCTACAAAAATGACGCATATCAAAGGGGTTTCATGGCTGATGAGTACATTCCCGCACCGCTTCCGCTTTCCATCGACTTAGAGACAAAAGAAATTCTTAAAAAAGTCATCAGTGCCAATCGTGCCTTAGCCGAACTCAAAGGCGTGGCGAACTCCATCCCCAATCAGCACATCTTGATCAATGCCCTCTCTTTGCAAGAAGCCAAAGACTCTTCGGAGATTGAAAATATCATCACAACGCACGATGAATTGTACCGTGCGAGTGTGAGCAGTGCCGCTATCTCCCAACAAGCCAAAGAGGTACAACGCTACCGTGAGGCGCTTTATACTGGGTTTTCATTGATTGGGGAGCATCGTTTATTGCTCAAAAAGCATATCATCGAGATTCAAAAAGTGCTAGAGGGCAATGATGCGGGTATGCGTTCCCAAAGCGGAACGGTACTCAAAAATGAACAGAGCGGCGAAGTCGTTTTTATGCCACCGCAACATCCACAAACCATCCAAGCTTTGATGGATAATTTGGAGCAGTACATCAACGCGCCCAAGCTTGATGACCTTGATGCGCTCATCAAAATGGCGATTGTGCATTATCAATTTGAAGCCATTCACCCTTTTTACGATGGCAACGGCAGAACGGGGCGCATCGTCAATATCCTTTTCCTGATGCTCAGTGGGCTTTTAGAAATACCCATTTTGTATCTTAGCTCTTACATCATCAAAAACAAGTCGGAGTATTACCGTCTTTTAAGAGCCGTGAGTAGCGAGGGCGCATGGCAAGAATGGGTGCTTTATATGCTTGAGGGCGTTGAACAAACAGCACAAAAGAGCATCGTGCTTATCAATGCTATCAATGCAACGATGCAAGAGAGCAAAGAGATTATTTTAAAAGCCTTGCCAAAACTCTACTCTAAAGCGTTGTTGGAGTTGCTTTTCAAACACCCCTACACCAAAATCAACTTTTTAGTCGAAGAGCTTGGCATCACACGCAAAACTGCTGCAAACTACCTCAAAGCGTTGGAAGAAATAGGCATATTGGCGAGTGAGAAAAAAGGAAGAGAAGTCTATTTTATCAATAAGCGTTTGTTTGAACTGCTTAAAAATAGCCATATTTGAGCATTAAGCTTTTTACGATGCAAGACTTTTTACATGTAAAAAGTTACTTAGAGTTTATTGCTCATTAAAAGCGCATTGACCATCGGATGCAACAAGGTTTCGCCACGCAGTGCAAAGAGCTGTACTTCGTTGAAGTAGTAGTCAGAGGTTCCATAAAGGCGAAACTCGTACGCTCCAAAGCCATACCCCATTGGGGTGATTTCGACGCGCGAGTACCATGCGTCTTTGGCTAAAACATAGCGCTCGGTATCTTGCGCGTAAACCCACACGACGATCTTTTCTGGTTCTTTTTGACGCCCTAACCATAAGAGCACATTGCCGACATCATTAAAAAAGTAGGTGTCTCCGTTTGGTAAAATGGCTTGAGCAGAGTTAAACAACTCTACGATGGGCACGCGGCTCTCGATGCAGATGTACTGATCTAAAACAATCTCCAATGGCTCTTTTTGCGTATTGCCATGACGTACCAACACACGGCTTTCGCTGATGTCCATGGTGACAATAAGCAAGGCAAGCACACTTAAAAGAAGCACCGTGGCAAAGGAGGATTTCATCATAGAAAAACCCCTGTCATGAGGTAGTAGCGCACCACGTAAATGCTACAGATCAGTGCGGTGATGGCAAGGCAGATGGAAGAGTATTTGAGCAGATAAACGTACGATTTTTGCGTGATTCGCTCGATCAAAAAAGGCATAATACCAAAGAAAATGCCTAAAAAAAGTGAACCCCAAATGAGATACCCGATGTAATAATACTCCTTTTGAAGCATGCAGTACGGGCATTTGTGGTTGGGCATTTCGTAGACGTAAAGTCCGAAAAAATAGGTGATGGCATAGTAGGCGATGAATAAAAACAGAAGATTACATGTAAAGCTTGCCATCGTCTGTTTGAGCGTGTTGAAAAGTACAATGACCCCAAAGAGCGTGTAAAAAAAGAGCACCAAAAGCGTTTGCGTGTAACCAAAAGGAAGCTTGGGCGCTTGAAAAACAACGCTGCAACAAAAGACGGGAACGGTTAAAGGAATGTTAGAAAAGTAGAGAATTTCTAGTACAAATTCACCTAAAACACCGACAAAGAGCAAGGTAAAAAGAAGGTATTTGCGTTTCAAATAGGGGAAGATGATGGAAGCAAGATCGAGTTTATTGACAATCAGCCAGAGTCCAAATCCAAAAATCAGCAGTAATTTTAAAAGAAGAAGCGCGTTGCCATAATGATTCGCGCCCACAACGCCTGCGGAGCACATGGCGCCTGGGACGATGCCCGCTAAGGAATTGAGCGATTGGATAAAAAAGAGGAACAAAATCACTTTACATGTAAGCGTAAAATAGAGAATCGTATTGACCAGATAGTTCTTTTTCTCCAGCGCATATTGCAACGGTGTCGTCGCGTCAAAATCCCAATGGCGCACAATGCTTACGATGTTCACCTGTGAAATCGCCATCAAAACAATGAGGATCAGCTCAATGAGTAAAAAAACGATGATCTCATTGGAGAGAAAGATACTCATTGCAAAAGCTCACCATCGCGCATATGTACGCATCGATCGATGCACGAAAGATCATCAAACAGCGTATCGTGCGTGGCAATGACGACTGTTTTATGAAGTAGCTTGAATTTTTTCAAAATTTCAATGAAGATTAACGAATTCTCTTTGTCCAAATTGGCGGTTGGCTCATCGGCTAAGATGATCTCAGGCTCCATTACCACGGCTCGTGCGATCGCGCAACGTTGTCTCTCGCCACCGCTTAAACTGCCCACCTTTTGATCTTTCTTATGCTCGATGTTGGCAAGTTCCATCGCCAGACTTACTTTTTCGTGCATCACCTCTTTGCCAAGCGATGTCAAAGACAAGGGCGCTAAAATGTTCTGATAGACATTTAAGCCTTCCAAAAGATTGAACGACTGAAAGATGAAGCCTATCTCCGTGTGACGAAAAGCAGAACTCATGATGTCAGGCAGTTTGGCGATGTTTTGCGCATCAACCAAAATCTCGCCAGAGCTTGGTTTACTCAGTCCTCCTATAAGAGAGAGCAGTGTACTTTTGCCACTGCCACTCACCCCTTTTAAGATCACGATTTGCCCATCTTCAATGCTAAGATTGATATTTTTAAGCGCGTAAAAGGCATTGGGTTTATTGGGGTTGTAAAGCTTATTGAGATTTTGAATGATAATGTTACTCATGATTTTACCGCCTCGCTCATGTCGCTGATCGCGATTTTCCATGCGGGTAAAATGACAAAGGCTAAGAACGGAATGACGCCAAAGAGGAAGATCAAAAAGAGCAGATTGAGATCTACCACAGGGGTGAGGGAGATGCTGTTTTCAAGTTCATTGCCTAAGAAAATATTGCGCAGATAAGGCGCGTTGAAGACAAACACATAAACGTAAGCCAACGCCACACCTAAAAGATACGCACTCACGGAAACCACCGTGTTTTGAATGAATTTAAGCGCGATGATGTCTTTGATGCAAAAGCCAAGACTTCGCAAAATTGCGATCTCTTTTTTCTTTTCGCCATACACCAAACTGATCTGGTTTTTAAGCAGAATGAAAAACGAAACCAGCGCAATCACGTACAAAATCATGAAAATGCCCCCTTTGTAGTAGTACAGATGGCGCACCGCGCTCATAGCATCTTCTTGCGTGGTTGCTTTGGCACTGGGGTAAATCTCGACAATTTTAAGCGCAACATTGCCCACTTCATTGGGGTTTGGAACGCTCACATAGAGCTTTGAGTACTCATCCATCTCCATGCCGAGCACTGCGCGTGCCGTGTTGGGATTGAGAAAGATCGCATCGTTGGAGAGGATGTTCGTTCCCTTAGGGGCGATTTTGTTGATTTTAACTTTAATGAGGCGCTCTTCGGTGAGGAAGTGAAACTCATCTTCGTAGTAAAGCTCTGCCATCGCTTTTTGAACACCCTGACCTATGATCATCTCATCTTTTGCCAAACTTGCATCGCCGATGATGTGAAACCACAGACGCTTTTGCGCGAAATAATGGTAACCATCCACCACGCCTTCGACACTGCTCACGCCTGTAATTTGAGAAGCGTCATACACATGCCCCTCGTGCATCTGATACGCGCGCCCTGCCCTTGTGTTCTCGACGACAATGGAAGGCTGAGCGTTGATGCTTTGGATCAAATCGTACTGCAACGAGTCCGAGATAAAAAGCACCGAGCTTAAGATAAAGACGATAAACGAGAAGATCAAAAAGCTAAAAAGATGGTCATTTCGATCTTTAAAGAGCAGTAAAATCGCATACTCGACAAAGTTTTTACGGAACATACACAAACCTTTTGTATTCGTGTGTTGGGAAGCTCAAAGAGGGTTTGGCATCTTTTACATGTAAAGAGAGTGCGGTGAGCTCTTCGGCTTTTTTTTGAGTAGGAAAACTAAATGCATGCACCACTAATACAAGGTAAATCATCGAAAATGAGGCGGCAAGCATGGCTAAAAATTTCATAGACTTTTGACCAACGCTTCGGTGATTTCATCAAAAGCGATGACTTTTTGACCATTATGGTCGCGTGCAAAATTTTGTGCTTCTTCTTGCGTCGCAAACGGGATGAGTTCACTGCCCATCGGTCCATACACGTTAGAGCCAATGACATAAAACGCTTTGGAAGCTTCTAGTTTTAAGAGCTTGTAATAATCACTGACATAGAGTTTATCGCTGCTTAATTTTCTGGCATATGCGTACTTCATCATGTCTTTGACACCATCAAAATAGAACTTTTTTTCTCCATCGTACAGCGCGACCCATTGCGGGTATTTGGCGACAAACATGCCACAAATGGGGCATTTTGCATCTTTAGGAACCTCTATTTTTGCTACAGGAACTACCGTTGAAAGCGTGGCTTTTTTTCCAAAATCGTTAGGAAAATCTTCCGCCGCTACGGCAAACGCCGCTTCAAAATTCATGATTTTACCACCGTTATCCGAGACAAAAAGAAGCGCATCTTTTTCATTGCCAAACGCGTAACTGCTCGTGCGTGACATCGTTCCTCGCACTTTACTTCCCACAACATAATAGGCTTTTTTCACATCAATGAGCTCTAACGTGATCGTATCCACCACTTTGGCATCCTGTGGAATCACGCCCTGTGTTGATTCATAAAGGCAGTGAATGGAGCAATACTGATGGTTCTCATGCGTATGACTCGTTTTGTAAAACTTCACTAAGTGCATCCCGCAGTTGGGACACGCGTACTTCTCCTTGCCTGATTGAATGAGCGTGGCATTCGCTTCGGGAACGCTTTGAAACATCTGTGCATACGCAGAATTGAGCAAAATAAATAGAATTAAAACCGCCCGTAAAACCATCATTTCTCCTTTACATGTAAACCATTATTTCGTAATTGTCTCTAACAGCGTGACGTTCTCACAACCCTCTTTCAGCCCTTTGTCGCAACTGCTTTTGAAAAGCTCTTTGGCTTTGGTGTTATCGGCACTCACACCTTTGCCTTCTGCGTATAAAATGCCAAGGTTGTTGCAGCTTTTCTCAAAGCCACTTTTGCACGCTTTGTCGTAAAATTGGCTCGATTTTTTATAATCCTGCGCAACCCCTTTACCAACGGCGTACAAAAGCCCTAGATTGTCGCACCCAATGGCAAGATCGCCATCGCAGGCTTTTTGGTAGTATTCACTCGCTTTTTTATAGTCTTGTGGCACTCCACGTCCCTGTGCTAGAAGAAACCCTAGGTTGTTACAGCCCATTAAGTCCTCATTTTTGCACGCTTTTTTGTAAAACTCAGCCGCTTTGGCATAATCTTGTGTTACACCCGCACCATTCGCATACAAAAGCCCCAAGTTGGTACACCCTTCATCCTGCGCGCAGGATTTTTCGTAGAACTCTTTTGCTTTAGCAAAATCTTGCTTAACACTAAGTCCACCTGCATACGCCACGCCCAAGTTATAGCATGCAGACGCAAAGTCAGCAGAACACGCTTTTTCATAGAGCTGAATCGCTTTTGCGGTATCTTTGGCAACATTGCCTGTGCCCTCTGAATATAAAACACCCAAGTTATAGCACCCAGAAGCTTTGCCTTCGTTGCACGCTTTGTCGTAAATCTCAACGAGTTTTTGATGGTCACCACTCTCTTTGGCATCCATCCCCTCTTTGATAAATCCAGCATTTGCCATGACGGCGCAGGCTATTAAAATAAGAAGTTCTTTTTTCATTGTTTTTCCTTTACATGTAAATCTAAATCGTTTTAACATCTCGACCCTTGTACGCCAAGGCACACAGACCAAATACGCATAATAGTGTGTAATAGACAAAGCTAGGAACAGCAGGACTCGCCCCCGTTGCGGCGTAGGAGTGCATGCCTGTGAGGTAAAAATTGACCCCAAAATAGGTCATCATAATCGAGCTATACCCCAAAAGTGAGGTGATCGAAAAAATATACACTGAGTTCAATTTGGGAATAAATCGAAGGTGTAAGATAAGCGCATAAACGATGATCGAGACAAACGACCATGTCTCTTTTGGATCCCAACCCCAGTAACGTCCCCACGACTCATTCGCCCAGATACCTCCAAAAAAGTTGCCGATGGTGAGCATACAAAGCCCGATAATGAGGCTGATCTCATTGATCGCGACCAAATGCCTGATCTGCTCGTTCATAAGAGATTCATTCTTTTTGTTTTTCAGCATCATCAACACCAACGTAATCAACCCAAGCAAAGCGCCCATACCCAAAAAGCCGTAACTTGCCGTAATGACCGAAACATGGATGGTGAGCCAGTACGATTTTAACACAGGTACCAGATTGGTGATTTGAGGATTAACAAAACTCATATGTGCGACGAGCATCACAATCGCCGCTAAAATCGCCGCGGCGGCTAGGGAGAGAATGGATTTGCGAAAAACCATCACACCTGCAAAGCTTGCAGACCAACCGATGTACACCATCGACTCGTACGAATCACTCCATGGGGCATGCCCTGAGATGTACCACCTCAGAGCCAACCCAAAACTGTGTACGATAAACCCTGCGATAAAAAGGTACAAAACGCCCTTTTCAAGGGATGAGTAACGTTTACATGTAAAGATGGAAAAGACCGCTAGAGCGAACGCGCCAAAGCCCAGTAAGAAGTAAAACCCAACGAGTTTTTGAAACAATCCCATGTGGTTGTAGAGCACTTCAGCACGGATGCGTGTCTCGCTTGGAAGGATCTCACTGCTTTGGATGCGTTGGTTCTCTTTAAGCGCTGCGAGTGCCTTATTAGCGTTCTCCCAGTGGTTGTTTGAAACACCCTCTTGAAGCGCTACAAAGTAGTCATTAAGGGTGCTTTTGACTTCACGACTCACTATTGGGTTGCTAAACGCATCGTTAGGAGCGATCCACGTGTGCGTTGCATCGTTTGGAATCGGAACAAATTTAAAAAAGACCCCTTTGAGGGTAAGGTACGCGATGTTGAGCTTTTCATCGAATTTAATCACGTCATTATCAAAGGTATCGCGTTTGGACCCAGCTTTTTGATTGGCGGCACTGACCTGTTTTGCCAGTTTATAGTAGCCCTCGTCATCGAACATCGAGGCAAAACTCACATACTCAGTTTCAGGTGGTAAACTGAGCACTTTTTTAATGTTTGCGTTGGAGAGCTTGATGATGGGAAGCTCCTGCCACAGTGCAGCGTTGGAACTCATACCCAAGATCATCTGCTCAGGTGTGAGCCCAAAAAGGGAACTTTTACCAGCTATTTTATGGACAATTTCAACGGCTTCGGTACTAATAGGCTTGATGCGCCCTGCATAATCTTGCACCAACAAAGCACTAAACGCGCCATTGGCGTGTTCATAAGAGTTTTTACGAAAGAGTTCAAGCGCATCTGGAGAGTCCGCTTTTAACGGTAAAGAGGTACCAAGCAAAAGAGGCAAAAGAAGGGCTAAAGCGCTTTTTTGCAAAAAGGCACGAAGTTTTAGAAACCTGCTTCCTTTGGTAAAAAAGTTGCCGATAAAGCCAACACAGAGCAGAAAATACCCAAAATAAGTCGGCCATTTGCCGGGGTCTTTGTTCACTTCCAAAATCGTTCCTTTCTCGTCCGTATCGTAGGAAGATTGGAAAAATGTGTACCCTTTGTAGTGCAAAGGGTGGTTCATAAAAATTCGGTATGGTAAGACACTCTTCTCCGCTTTGTCGATCACTTCGATCTCACTGGCGTACGAAGAGGGACTTTTGGAACCGGGGTAACGCTCTAGTTCAAAACGAATCAGTTTAAACGCAAAGGGCAATTCAACCACTTTTGAACCCCATGAAAGGGCTATTTCGACATCATCAAAGCGAAGCAGGGTTGGAGGCTCAATCCAGCCAGCACCGCCTTCGATTTTAACCGTTTTGATTTTACTATCGTAGGTTGCTTCCACCATCAATGAACTCAGCTCGCCTTTGGAGCCAGCATGGAAGCTTTTGTAGTTTACATGTAAAACTTTTCCATCGATCATTTCGCTGTACGAAAAGGCATTGTTACCCAGTTGTGCTAAAGCAAGTGGGTACTCAAAAAGCTCTTTTTCGGTTCTAATTTGAAAATAAGGCTGAACGCTGAGCATCTCATGCTCGCTTAACCCTTCTCTGATATGAATCACACCCTCATACCCAAAATAACGCGTCAATGCCGCACCGATAAGAATTGCAACAAAGGCTACGTGAAGCACACAAGCACCAAACTTTTTCCACATTTTGTTTTTATAGATAATGCCAAGCAAAGAGAGGGTGAGCAGAAGCATCACCCCTTCGTACCATAAGGCATCATAGACCACGGCTTTAGCGCTTTGGGTGTCGTAAGCACTTTCAATGAACGTCGCAACACCCGCACCCAAGCCTAAGAGAAACAACATGAAGAGGATAAACGGATACGAAAAAAAGTGTTTTCCTAAAAGTGTTATAATCTTCATATTAAACCTTTAAAATCAAATCTATACGTCTTAAACGCCAAACGTTTGCCCTGCGTAAATAATGAACATCCGAAGGCATAAAACGCCTGTCACACTCGCCATTCCAGAGAGGTAAAAAGCCGTATGCGAATTCGCCACGTGTTTGCCCAACGCAAAGTTAAGCACCAATGGAAGCCCAAAACCTACACCCATCACACCAAACCAAAAGAGGTTGGCATACACGCCACTTTGAAATGCAACCGTCGTGGTTTGTTGAAACTCATTGCCCACTAAAAGCGAGACAAACAACATCGCAATGAGCATGATCTCAACCGCCATAATCGGCCATTCGATGACATGCAAGGTTTTCATATCAGACGAATGGGCATCTTCTTTAAAGAACCACGTAGCCACCATACTCGCAGACGCTGTACCTGCTGAAAGTCCAGAGACCACAAAAAGAGCGGGTAAAATGGCGGTATTTAAAATCGGAAAACGTACCAAAACAGAGATCAAAAAGCCCGTATAGGCACAAATCACGACGGCAAAAATGACACTCAAAACTTCAATCAATGGACGGATTTTTTTCAAAAGCACCATGACCATCTCAAAATAACCCAAAATCTGAATTTTTTTCGCAAGGATCGTTGATATCTCTTTTTCAAACAGATACAAACACATCATCACGGTCAAAGGGATATAGACCGAAATCGCCATAACACCAATCGACATGACCGAAGTAAAGTTATAATGAATCAAAATCTTCCAAAAATAGAGTGGCTTTTCCAAATCACCCACCAAAAAGACCATACCCAAAGCAATCGTCACAAATGACACTAAAGAGGCAGCTTTCAAAAGTGGTGTATCCTCGTGTTGTTTTTTATAAAAACACACCAACAAAGCAACAATCAGCGCTCCACCTGAAATACCCGCAAGCAGCAGATACACCGCGATCGGCCAGCCCCACTCAACACCATGTGAAAACCCGTATGTAAAATTAATGGCTCCATTCATATCACACCCCCACCTTTACAACTGGTATGTAGCGAAGACTCGGCTTCGTTCCATAGGTTGGTTTCATGCGCACGGAATCTTTTACATGTAAGATCTGATTGATGTACGCATTTTCATCGTTCAAATCCCCAAACACAAGCGCTTTGTATTTACACGACTCCACACACGCGGGCTCTTTGCCTTTGGCCAAATTCGTATTAAGACAAAAATTACAGTTTTCAGCCGCTTTGGTTTTATGGTTAATAAAACGCACATCGTACGGACACGCCACGATGCAGTATTTACAGGCGATGCAGTCATCAGGATTCATGGTAACAATGCCCGTTTTACCATCTCTATGACACGCTTTACTCGGACATACCGCAACACACGGAGCGTCTTCACACTGCTGACAGGAAACTCGCACATAGCGCTTCTCCATCGGTGTTGCAGGATCGGTTTTGTTTTCAAGATAAAGGCGTACTTGACCTTCAGGTACTTCATTCACTTTTCGACACGCTACTTCACAATCGGTACATCCCACGCATTTATTTTGATCAAAAATCATCCCATAATGCGGTTTTTTTTCTACTTTTTCTGCTGCCATTGCAACACTGTAACCCGCAGTGCCCAATGTCACAGAACCAAGACCTAAAACTTTTAGAAAAGCTCTTCTTTTCCCGTCATTTTCCATCTTCTCCTCCAATTCGTGTAGATGAATACACAAGACCTACAGTTTCTTTTTCTCGATACCGTGGGCTTGTTTTATTTCCTCATCGCTCAGTGGTTTTGCACTATTCGCAAGCTCCCCTGGCTTTAACACTTTGACTAACTCAACCTCAAAAATCACCGTTGAACCTGCAGGAATCTCTTGCATATCGGCATTGCCATACGCTAATTCGCTTGGAATCACTAACTTATATTTAGATCCTTCATTCATCAGCATCAAACCCTCTTGCAACCCATCGACGATGTTGATCATGGAGAGATGCGAAGGTGTTTTGCGCGCATAGGTGTCATCAAAGACCATACCATTGACCAAATACGCTTTATAGTTCATCATCACAATGCTCTCTTTTTTAGGCTTTTCACCCGCACCTAAGGAGAGCACTTCGTATTGCAGTCCTGATTTAGTTGTTTTAACATTTTTGTTTTTGGCATTGGTTGCAAGGTATTTTTTACCCTCGGCAATGTTTTGATCAAGAGCTTGTTTGAATTTTTCTTGACTCACTTTATTGAGCGTCTCTGCTCGATCATTCAAGTACGTAACAATCTCTTCATCTTTGAGCTTTTGCTGTTTCTTCAAGGCATCAATAAAGCCATCAATCACCGCATTGACATCCGATTTTGCACCCATTTCAGACTGCTCAAAAAGTTGATTGGAGATATAGCTTCCTGTGGATACACCAATACTGTATGACTCTTTTTGTACTTGTGTTTTTAGCTCACCAGCAGACGCCCCAGAAACCAAACAAATAAATACAAATAATCCTGTTGTGAGTTGTTTACGCATCATCTTCATACCTTTACATGTAAAATGAAGTGAGCTATGAAATTCATAGCTCACTTTAACGTCGCACGACGTGTGCAACACCTATTTTGTATTTTTATTGATTACTCTTTGCGCTTCATTAACATACTCAACAGCAGCATCTAGTCGTTGTTTTGTATATTTAAATCCGTGCATACCCCATGAACCATCTTTTTCAAGAAGGTCTACGGTCTCTTGTGCTTTTTCAATCAACTCATACACTCTGGTTTTATCCGATGGCGAGAGTTTTTTGACTTCAAGCACGCCATAGAGTCCTTGGATGCTTACTTTGACCTGTGTAAATTTCTCTTTCACAGGTGTTTGCCATCCCATAACTTCATCGTACGCTTGTTTTTGATCTTTGAAGTGAAGTGTCTCTTTGAGTTCTGAAACAATCGGACTGTGACACCCTTTTGCCTCTACTTGCTCTTTATCTGCCCATGTTGTACGTGCACATGACCACATAAGATCAATAAAGTTACGACCCTCTTCATTACGCTCAAAATGCCAATCTTTCGCATCTCTTGGACCCGTTGCTGCTGAGCCTGGTACCAAAGATTTACGTTTTGGATCCACATCAATTTTCCAGATATGAGACCTTCGTTGCGTATCAAATCCCGCTTGATCTTGGAACTGAACCGCATAGAAGTTTTCACAACTCATCATAAATGGCATGTGACATGTTTGACATGAATTTTTGCTGTGCGTATCCGATTTTGACTGGATGTACGCTTGCTCTTTGTGACAATCTTTACACTCTTTTTTGAGTTTTGGTTTAGTATAAAGGGAACTTAAATAACCTTGGTTAGGGTTATAGTTCATACCTTTAATCTCTTTATCGCCCGTAACAGGTCCTGTGACATCGTGTGGATCATGGCAGGTTGCACAACGCATCCCTTTTTCATAGTGTGCAGTAAAGTACGTTTGAGCACCTTCCGTTCCACATCCAGGTCCCATAGATTTGAATTTTGAACTGAGTGCAAGGTCTGGCTTACCGACATTCGCTGGGTTTTTAGCCAAATCAGGACTGTAATCAAATCGTTGGTGACAGCGTTCACAATTTGAGATCAAAAGACCCGAACCACCTTCTAAGTGACCGCCCGCTCCATGACACTCTTCACAGGAGACACCTTTAGAGATGGTGTGTTTTTGAAGCTCTTTCGCATTACCGAGTGCTGAGAAGAACTCGTTTTGGTTTTTAAAATCAAACTTCCAAGGGTGGCATACTTCACAATACGAAGTCGATGCTTGGAACGCCATTGATTTTTTGTATTTGGCTGCATACGACGCTAAGCCTCTTACATAACCACCATTTTCGCCATACTCTTCTAACGTTACAGGAAAATCTGGGACCCATTTTTTGATTTTCTTTGCAACTTCAGGGGTGAGGTTAAGCGCCCATGTTCTTTGCCATTGGTTTGCACCCGCGACAATTTGACCGGTACCATTTTTAAGAAGACCGCCTTCAACATGGTACGTTCCACGAAGCAACCACGCATCGAAGAAACCTAATTTTGTTCTAACATGACCTACGGTACAATAGATGATATCAGGGGTAATTCCTTTAGGGAGAATTGACGCTGTATCTTTGTCAAACACAGGATCGGTCAAGTTGTTGTTAAACTCTGGATGTTCTCCTGGGAACCTGATTGTGGTGGCGTGTCGCGACCTGCTCCAAGTCTCATATTGCGCAGGGTGACACTCACCGCATTTCTCTGGCCCAATGAATTTATTGGGGTATTGAAGCGTTGAACCACGTGCGACCCTGTACATCATAGAACTGATGCCTTCGCCGTCACTTCGTTTAGAAGCTTTGGACATCGCTTTACCATGACCCTCAGCCACCCACTCATGCCCACGATCACCTACAGACATTTTACCAACCGTTTTTCCACCGTATTTGGTGAAGATAGGATGGTTTTTAAAGAGCCAGTCATACATAACCTGCTCTTCGACAATATAGTCTTGCAACGAGATAACGCCTCTGCTTTCCTTTGTCCCTTTCGGATTAGCAATGACATCTCTTGCTTCCTTAGTCATTTGCATCCCCTCCATTCCTTCGGCGTTTAGACCAACGGAAAAGAGATTGATGCACATGAATAAACCAAGTAACACTTTGTCCCAATTTTTCATGTTTCCTCCTTTGAAAAATTGAATCTCTCATCACCTTTACCTTTTCATAACCATGAAAAAATGTCAATGAATTCAAGATCAACCAGCACGAATGCCTCATTGGAAATACTATCAGGAAAAAAGGGGAGAAAAGGGGGAAGTATTAAATTTGTATTAAATATAAAAACTAAAAGATAATTGTAAACATAACGCCGTCATCAACATTTTCAACGCGCAGTGTGGCACCATTTTTTTCGATGATCATCTGACTCATGTAAAGCCCAAGCCCACTGCTGGACTCTTTGGTCGTAAAGTAAGGGTCAAAGATTTTCTCAATGATCGCATCTTCAATGCGTCCTGCATTGTTTTGAAGCGTGATGACAGGAATGTCATTGTCTAAAAAAGCGGTAATTTCAATGATTCGCTCTTTGATTTCACGCGCCAAAAACGCCTCTTTGGCATTATTCATGATGTTAATGAGCACTTGAACAATCTCATTGGCATGTCCTAAGCGTGTAAAGTTGCTTTGAATGTCGATGTGCACGGCAATGGCATACTTTTCCAACGAAGCACTGAGGAGCTTTTGAGCTCGGTAAATCACCTCTTGCGCACTAAACTCTTTGTTGGAAGTGTCAGGCACAAAAAAGTTTTTAAAATCATCAATCGTGCTTGACATAAAGCAAAGTTGTTCATTCGCCTCTTTGATCTTTTGCGTCAGTTTCTCTTTGGTGAGTTTGTCTTTGTCGCTGTGCAGTTCAAGATTGATCAAAATGGTTCCTACTTGTGCGAGGGGTTGGCGCCACTGGTGCGAGATATTACCGATCATTTCACCCATCGAAGCGAGGCGGTTTTGACTCATCATCAGCATATTGGTCTTCTCTTTGAGACGCTGTTCGTTTCGGTAAATTTTGTAGATAAACAGAATAAAAACAATAAAAACGATCAACATAACCGTTCCACCCACCACAAACTCTTTCACATGGTAGGTCAAAATGCTGTAGACGGGGATTTTTAAAGAGAGCATCGCTATGACATCGCCTACTTTGCTCTCAAAGGTTGGAATATGATGGTACTGCTCGATCATCGCCTTAGGGGCGCTGTTGGTCGTGTGGCATTGCAGACAGGACTCTTGAGAGTTATGAATCGGAAGGCTCACGTAAAAATAGCGCGTTCCTTTTTCATTGATGATGCTAGAGTACTCTTTGCTTTTACCCTCTTTGAAAGTCTCTAAAATCTCATTTTCAAACGCATTGCCCTCGTGGTCAGGGTTGAGCGGATCGGTTGCGACCAGTTTGTAGTCATAATTGATGTTCTTTTTCTCTTTTTGAATGTTGTAAATTTCACGCGTAATGTACGAAGAAGAGAGCAGCCTCGGATCGAAAAAATCCTCCACCAACAGCTTCTTCTCTTTTAACTCTTCAATCAAGGGGCGTTGCACCAACGAGATGTAATCGCGAATCGCGTTCATCGTATCTAACACAAAAAAGGCCTCTTGCCTGGCATCTTTCATCGCAAGTTCGCGATAAAAATTGAAAAAAAGCAACGTAATGATCGCGTAAAGCACCACAAAAAGCGCTACGATGACTTTGAAACTATATTTCACACACGTACCCCACGCCGTAAAGATTTTTGATGAAATTGTTGTCGATTTTTTTACGAAGCTCTTTGACGATCGACTTGAGTGCTTCTTTACTCGGCTGTTCAAACTCCCACATATAATCAAAAAGCTGCTCATACGTCACCGTTTGGTTGAGGCGTTTGAGAAAGTACTCTAAAAGCCTGCTCTCACTTTTGGAGAGGTGCACAAGTTCATCTTTGTGAAAGACCGTTTTTTTGCAAAAGTCGTATTTACATGTAGGATTGATTTGAAACATCGGCGTGTGCCCAATAAGCTCCAACGCCACGTCTTCCAAGGCTTTAATAAGTGCGTCTTTATCGTAAGGCTTGACTAAATAGCGGGTAATTTTAAGCTCCACAGCACGCCAGAGATACTCTTGTTCGGTGTGCGCCGAAAGAAGGATGATAGGAATTTTTTTATCAAATTCACGGATTTTTTTCACCACTTCCAACCCATCCATGTGAGGAATGGAGATGTCGAGCATGATGACATCGTACAGATTGCTTTTGGCTTCATCAAGCGCTTCAATGCCATCTCGAACCCCGACCACTTTGCCAAAAAAGAGCTCTAAAGACTCCATGATGTTGTTCAAAATACAGGCTTCATCTTCCACACAAAGCACTTTTTTATTCGAAAGAACATCTAAAAGATTGCAGTCACTCATGGTGTTTATACCCTATTTTACTAAATTTAACGCTTCTGTGAGGATAGGATAACGCATCGAAGCTTATAAAATTATTTTCTAAGTAATTCATAAGCTTCTTAAACAAGGGAGATTTTACGCACTTAGGTTCTAAATTGACTTAACCCTTTGTTTAACTCTTCGGTCAATCGGAACAGATGCTCTGACGCGCCTGCAATCTCTTCAACACTGCGTGCATTTTTCGTACTGATCTCGTTTATATTGTCCATCTGCGACACAACCGTGGCAATGCTTTCGTTGATACTTTGTGAACTTTTCATCGAGTGTTCCGTAGCTTCAACAGCCTTGTGCATGACCGTTGTTACATCCACAATAGAATGGCTCACATCTTCGGCATTGTGCGTCATCTCTTTGAAAGATTCTGAATTTTTGTTCATCTCATCGGAGCTTTGATTGATGGACTGCACGACAATATTGATCGTCGCATTGATGTCAACCAGCGCTTTTTGCGTACGTTCCGCCAAATTTCGAACCTCATCCGCAACAACGGCAAATCCTCGCCCATGTTCCCCCGCGCGTGCCGCTTCAATCGCTGCATTGAGCGCCAAAAGATTGGTTTGATCTGCAATGTCGGCGATAATCGTTAAAACGCTTTTGACTTGCTCGGTATCTTGGCTTAACGCATTGAGTTTTTGCGCCAAATTCATCTCTTTTTCGCTGTTGGTGACAATGGTATCTGCCAGCGCTAAGACGATTTTTTTTGCCTCTTCTAGCTTGGTATTTGCCATCTCGATTTCAGCCCCAACCCCTTGTGTCGCGGTATAATTCTCTTTCACAATGGCGTGAATATGATTGGTCGTAGTGACTGCTTTTTGAATCGTTGCCACCTCTTCTTCCACTCTTTTTCCGATTTCAACTGCCGTCGTGCTCAACTGCTCAGAAACCGCTACATTTTCACTGCTCGATGTTTTTCCCATCGAAATGAGTTTTTGCAATACTTCGATAAACGAATCAAAATTGCGCGATACCGCGCCAATTTCATCGTTGGCTTGAATGTTGATACGCTTGGTCAGATCGCCATTGCCTCGTGCCAAATCTTCGGTGACATTTTGAAGCGCCAAAATAGCCCCCAAAATAGAACGTGCCAAGATAAACCCACCACCCAAGACAAATAAAATCATAAAAAGAGTCACACCTACAATAGCGCTATCGCTTGTATTGGCAGACTCTTTTGCCTTTGTAGCCGCCTCTTTCGCCTCATTTAAAACAGATTCATACATTTTTTCAAGAGTTTGGCTCATCGTATCACCTGCCGTATCGAGTGCATCATCTAAGGCGCTAAAGTCTGATGCCGTATCTGCACCACTAAGCCCTTTATCAATGGCGCTGACCAGATCTTTTGTCACCAACTTTTCCAAAACGCCACTCTCCTGCGCAAGCTTCGATGCCAACGCCTTCTCTTCAGATGTATCACTCAGCGTTTCAATTGATGATTGCAAACGTTTCATCTCGCTAAACGTTGCTTTCATCTCACTGTGACGCTCTTTGGAGATTCCCTCTTTTTGATCAACGATAATATCCATCGCTAAAAGTGTTGCTTGTGTGACACTGTGTTGATAGCGTTGAATGTCCATTAATTGGTTATTGCGCAACTGTGCAAGGTCACTGTGTTCAATTAAACTCCCAATCGTCCTGCTTGCAAAAATATTACTCCCAATCACGATAGCAAGAAGCACACTTGCTCCAACAATTAACTTTTTCCTGATTGTCATACATCTTCTCCTGAGTGAAATCGTTTAAATTTTGAATGGAAGTCGAGATTTAAATAATGACCTATTATAACAATTTATTTTCGTTTTTATGAAAAGCGTTTTCATTTTGATCGTTACATGTAAACATTTAGACCACGTTTTATGCAACGCCAATATAACAATCACGTTTTATAATGTCTTTAATATTACTACTAAGGAGTCGAAAATGACATCTGCAACCTTAAGCTGTTCCCAAGAGACATGCAAACAAAAACGCTACCACCTTGAACGCCTCTCCTACCAAGCCCTCTGCGCACAACTTGAAAAATGCGAAACCTGTGAAAATGGTCTCTTCAAAACCAACCTCGTCGCCACACGAACCCACCAAATCATCGCACTCTACTGGGCACAAATCCACAACACCTTCACAGGCAAAGCCATCGGGAATTAAGGAAGGTTTCCCTTTTTCCCCACGTGCATTTTTGCTACAATATAACTCAAACAATCATAGAAAATTTTATAATCCTAGCTTTACATGTAAAGCTATTGATACACTAAAAAACAGTAGTGGACGAAAGGAGAATAGTAAACGTGAATACTAAAGATAGCACGTGTGTTCCAGAAGGAATCAACATCAAAGATACAGGTTTTGGATATACGTTATCTTTAATTAGTGGTAAATACAAAATGATCATCATGTATTATTTATCGGAGCATAAAATCATGCGCCACAATGCACTCAAGCGTAGCATTGGAACGATTTCATTTAAAACGCTTAGTATGATGCTAAAAGACTTGGAAGAAAATGGACTTATTTTACGTAAAGAATATCCTCAAATTCCACCTAAAGTTGAATATTCGTTAACGCCAAGAGGACTTTCATTAATTCCAATATTAGACGCAATGTGTCAATGGGGAAATGCCAATAAAGAACCTAACTAGAAAATAAACTATGTTTTTGAAAGAGAGAAAGGGATTCTCCCTCTTTAGAGTTCTTACAAAACTCTTGACACGCTTTTAAAGCAAAGCTTTAAAAACTACGTTAACACTAGGTTTTCTTCGGCAGAAAGCCCACGCACTTTTGGTGCTTTTACTTCTTGCAAAACCAGTTTTGCAAGAAGTCTTTTCAATTAAAAAAGGTAAAGCTCAAATCGTGTTTAAAAATGCAATATATTCTTGCGCATTTTTTTCGACTACTGCTGCGGGTGTCTCATCTTCTGCCCCATAAAAAGCAAAAAATGATTTATAATCTGCATTAATATAAAAAAATGTAACTTCAAAAGGCGATAGCAACTGTTTTAGCGTTATGTGATATTTACCGTTATCCGTATAATCGTCTTCTTTGATTCCAGCAGTAACTGCCAAAGCCACTTTTTTATTTTTTAATTTATCGCCACTTTTTCCATAGGCCCATCCATAGGTCAATACATCATCCAACCATTTTTTTAACAATGGCGGGCAATTAAACCAATACAATGGAAATTGGAAAACAAGATTTTCATGAGACTCGACTAATGTTTGCTCCTTCGCAACATCAATAGTGCCATCTGGATAAACCAAATGTAAATTATGAATGGTAAAACGTTCTGGATATTTTTCCAACTCTTCAACCCAACGTTTATTGATGACAGACTTTTCAATATCTGGATGTGTGAGTATCACCAGTGTCTTTTTCATATATATCCTCCTATTTTTTTATAAAACTTACATTTCGGAGTATATGAAAATTGCTATTTTTAATCAAGTATTATCATTTATGTATCATACTTACCTAAAAGATAGTGTAACTATGAAAAAGTCTCATTGGCTTAGTTTTAGCCATTTTCCTGCTTCTCCGCCCCGCTTCGGATGATATCTGCGCCGTATTTATCGCGTAGTTTGGTGAGCTTTTCAGATAAGCGTTTTGACTTTTCATCCGCCTGTGCATACAAAAGCGAAAAGGTTTTGGTTTGTGTGGGCGTGATGAAGTTTGAAAGCGCAAGCCCTAGATGAAGCACGCCATAATGCGGATGGGTGTCGAGCGATGAGAGCATCTGCACAACCCATTCGCGGTACATTCCCTCACTAAACGAGCGATCAAGCGTTTGAGAGCTTTTCGATGAAATGCCATTTTCATAGCGCAAATACAAATAATAGGTCGTTGGATGCAGATCAAGTTTAGCAATCGTATAGGAGAGATGACGCGAGAGGATGATCGCACGGCGCAACACCTCTTCTCGGTTATGAATCACATGAAAATTGCGCGAAATGCCGATGGAGCGACGATCTCTCTTGGTCACGACAGGTTCGTTATCGACTCCGCTAATGCGCGCAATAAGATCTTTGCCGATGGTTCCCCATGTTAAGACGAGTTTAGCGTGCTCCAACACCTCGCCCAAGGTTGCGATGCCGTAACTTTCAAACTTCTTTTGAAGCACACGCCCGATGCCAGGAAACGTGGCAATGGGCATCAAAGAGACAAACGAAGCGATCTCGTTTTTAGGAACCAACGTCAAACCGTAGGGTTTTCTAAAATCCGTCGCAAGCTTTGCGATCCACTTAGAACTCGACGCGCCAATCGAGATGGGCAGATTAAATTTCTCTAAAATCTCTTGCTGCAACGATGCCATAAAGGCGTGTGTCTCCTCCTCTTTGACCCAACCTTTGAGATCACCCCAAAACTCATCGATGCTGTACTGCTCCAAAATGGGAATTTTTGTCTCTAAAAAAGCGCGAAGCTTCGTGGAGAGCAGTTGGTAAAAGAGATGATCGCTGGGGATGATGAGGAGCTTCGGGCACATGGCAAGGGCGTCATGAAGCGATGTGCCTGTTTTGATACCGTATTTTTTCGCCTCGTAACTTTTGGCAATCACGATACCATGCACCCTGCCTTTTTCATCCAAAAACTCGCTTTTCCATGCGTTTTTATCAAATCCATTGAACGCTTTTTTGTGCTGCATCAGCCCATTAAAACCGCCCACCGATTCGGTCATGACGCTTTCGCTGTCTTGCGTGCTGAAGATTTTGGTATCGCCGCTTTTGCACACCACGACGGGTTTTCCCTTTAGTTCTGGCGTTCTCGTGCGCTCAGCAGAGACAAAAAAACAGTCCAAATCCAGATGAATAATCACACAAAACCCTTTTACATGTAAAGATAAAAAGAGTATAGCGCCATTTCAAAAAAAGGGTTCAAAGTATTGCATTATGAAATTATTTTGCCATTGTTTTTCTATTTACTTTAGGTTAACACCGCGTTTAATCTATTCGCCTATACTTTCTTTACCAAGACAATTACCTCCTTTTTGTGTATCACTCAATCACTTTAAAAGATGCACTCAGATTGCCCGGTCTGAGTGCAATTCTTTGCCCTTCCCCCTTTTTTTCAACGCTTCAACCTTTGTAATCAAAAAAAGTCTTACTTTTAAGTAGAATACGATACTTTAAATCAACGAAACGGCACTTATGGAAGAATTTTTACTATCAAGCATGCGAGAGTATGGGTACATCATCCTTTTTTTCTGGAGTATTTTAGAGGGCGAAAGCGGTTTGGTGATGGCAGGACTTTTAAGCCACACAGGCGATATGAACCTCTTTTTAGCGATTTTTATTGCAGGATTGGGTGGTTTTGCGGGCGATCAGCTCTATTTTTACATCGGACGGTTTAACAAAAGTTATGTGCATCGCACACTTAAACAGCAACGACGCAAATTTGCCTTAGCGCATCTGTTGCTGAAAAAACATGGCTGGCCCATCATTTTTGTGCAGCGTTACCTCTACGGACTTCGCACCATCATTCCCATCGCCATCGGACTTACAGGCTATAGCGCTCAAAAATATGCCTTCATTAACCTTATCGCAGCGTGGTGTTGGGCAGCGTTGATCATCCTTCCTGTGTGGTTTTTTGGCGATGTCATTTTGGGTGCCATTACGTGGGCGAAAACGCACTGGTACTTTGCACTTCCTTTTGTTTTTATCGTTGTTGGAATACTTTTTTTCTACTTTAAAAACATCTCACACAAAACGCTTCGGGCTTAAACCACTTTTTTCAAAAAGGCACTTCCACATTTTGGGCAGTTGCCATCCCACTCAAGCAGATGCGCACTATGGCACTTGTGACAGGAAGGTTTTTGCAACATTTTGGGCAAAAGAGCAGAGGCGTTGTGTTTACGTCCTTTTGAGACAAAATGCTTTACATGTAACCATAACACTTTAACCGTTTGAAAAAAAAGGCGTTTGGGGTGAGGCTTCTCTTGGAGATGACGACAGTCAAGACAGACCATCCATTTTTTTTGTAGTCGCATGTGACGGGATATTCGAGCCAGAGAGATGTGTTCTGTTTCATAACTGCAAAGCGGGCATAAGAGATAATATTTTGCTTCCATAAAGTCTCCTTCACAAGCCATCCCTGCTTCTACTAAGAAGTGTAGCACAAAAAGGTTAAAGGATTTTAAATTTTCAAAGAGGGCATTGACTCAAGATGAGGCACCCATATAAGGTACCTCATCTCTTTACATGTAACGCTTAAAACGTGTAGCGAAGGTTCGCATAGAGGTAACGACCTGGCTCATTGATCAGCATAACCGTATCATCCGAACCAGAATAGCTCAGAAGCGTCAGATCTTTATAGGTATTGGATGTGGCATAGGTTTTATCGAAGAGATTGTCAACGCCTAGGGTGACATCAAAGTGTTTGGTCACTTTGTAGTTGTATTTGACATTAAAGACAGCGTAACCGCTTAGGGCTTGCTCGCCGTTTTCGCTATCAACATCGCTCCAACGTTTCGCCGCTACCATCTCTGTTTTTAAAGCATGATCCCCCGTATGATAGGTCACAGACGTAACCGCGCGAAGCGGTACAATATCGGCTAAATCTTTGTCACTTTGTCCCGCCAAAGGCTCATCTTTTTGACCTTTGAGGTAACTCATTCCATAATTAAGCGTTAACGTATCGCTTATATCATAGTACGCATCAAGTTCTGCACCGTAAATGGTCGCATCAATATTGACATATTTTTTCGCATCTGCATTATAGTAGATGTAATCCTCCAAAGAGGAGTAGAACACTTTTCCTTTCACGCCAAAACCATCATAATGCGTTTTAAACCCAAGATCCGCTTCATAGTTTGTGACTTGATCTAAAATAGCGGTTGAATTTGCAGGATGGTACAGCTCTCTCGCATCTGGCACACGAGACGCTTTACCAAGTCCGATGAAATAATCCACATTATCGGTCGCTTTGTAGGTCAAAATGGCATTGGCAGAGAGCGCATCATAGTCGTTTTCATAGCGTTGAACCAGCGATTGCCCTGCACGATGTGCTTTGATGGTCGTGTCATCGTAACGCGTACCCATCTGAATATTGAAACGGTCAATATTTTTCTCATAATGGGCAAAAAAGGCTTTATTGGTTGTATCAACATCGGGAATAGTGTTGGAAAGTGTTGGCGTTGTACTAGCTCCTGTTGCAACAGTGGTCATGTAACTTTCGCCATCCCAATTTCGCTTACTTACATCAATACCGTATGTAAGTTCACCGCCACCTAAATTGACAACATTTTTAAGTTTTGCACCTTCCATCTCCGTGTCCATTTTAGCCGTCATGTACATCATCGCACCCGCAACTCGGTTTTTTGTAGACATTGGATGTTCAACTTTGGATTTGTACGTTTCAAGACTCAGCTCTTTAGAGTAAGTGCCTAAATCATAAAAACTATAGCCCAATGTATAAATATCGCTATCATCACGATCTGCATCCATCGTACGCGAAGGATAGAGCACATTATCGCTACGATTGAGTGTGTAGCCTAGGCGAATCTCTTGATTCTCAACAGGATTGATAAAGATTTTGCCCATAAAAGTTTTTTTCTCATACGCCTCTAGATCACTTTTGCTGTAACGGTTCCCAGCAACACCCATGCCCTGCGCAATTGCATTGTTGATCTGGTCGGAGAAATTATCGCCATTGCCATCTTTGTACTGATCACTCTCTTCGGTAGAAGCGCTAAAAAGGGCGCGAATGTACTCGTTGCCACCGCTTGCACTCGCACTGGCTTTTTTATAGCCATAACTGCCAATGCCTAGATTGACTTCGCCACTGGGCTCTTTGGAAGGTGTTTTGGTCTCAGCCACCACTAAACCGCTCAATGTTCCAAAATGTTCAACATCGTAAGGACCTTCAACGATTTTCACGTTTTCAATGTTATCGGCGTTGATGTGCGTAATGGCAGGATCCATCCTGTTCGGACAACCACCATACACTTTAGATTCATCGATTAAGATGTTGATATTATCTCTTTTTTGCCCACGCAAAATAATATCATTGGCAATGCCACTGCCTCGAATCAATGTAATCGATGAACTTTGACGCGAAAGCGCTTCTGCAAGATCGGCCGATTTTAACTCTTCACCGCTAATGTCTTTCACCTCTTTTGAGAAGGTTTCACCTTCAACGGTAATGGTTTCTAAAATACCCGTTTCTGCCATTAAAAACGTCGATACGACCAACGAAATACCCAAAGCTCTTTTCATATTACCTCCCGTGATTTTACGAATTTTGGAGTATAAAAAGTCTTTGTTAAATCACTGTTAAATTAGTGTCAAATTTGTGTTAAAAATTATTTTAGGCGGTAAACAATTGGCACTTTAATCGTCACATTTTCCAAAGGAATCGGAAAATAACCTTTGGCTTTGTGCACACTCTCGATGGCAGCGCTGCTTAAAAGCTGACTTTGAGAGGTAGCTTCCACTTCTTCGACTTCGCCCGTGGGTTTGATGGTAAAACTCACTTCCACCACACCTTCAATGGAGCGTCTTCGCGCAAGTTCGGGGTAGGATTTGGCACGTTGAAGCGCTTGGGCAATTTCATTTTTATGCAGGTCTAAATACGTTGGTGTCTCTATGGAAGATGCGCTTATTTGCGGTGTTGTAGGTGGAAGCGGTGAGGCGTCCGCTACAGGCGATGAGGCGTTATTTTCGAGAACCGTGCTTGCCATGTGATGTGAAACGGGCTTTATGGGTTTCTCTTTTTGAGGAAGTTTTTTTAAAGATGCTGATTCGTGCGGTGGCAGTGTCTCTTCTTGCGGACTTACCTCGTGTTTTGGTGCTTCACTTTGTGATATGACCGTACTGATTCGCAAGGAAACAGGCGCACTTTGAGCGAAAGTTTTTGGCTTTTCAAACGTAAATATCGTTAAGAACAGAAGCAATGCAAGATGCAAACCCAAAGAGAGCAGTAAGGCAAAACTCAGGCGTCTCATTTTTCAATTACAATATCAATCGATTTAAAATGATGCGCATTGAGCATATCCAAAAGAGCTACAAAAAACTCAAACGGAGCTTGTTTAGCACAGTTGATCGAAAAGCGTGTTTCGCTGGCGAGCGTTTCAAGATGGCTTTGGAGTGCTTCATGAGAAATAGGAGATTTTTCTAAAAAGAGCGCACCCTGCTCATCGATGCTTAAAACCACACTGGAAGGCTCTAGCGTCTGGGTTGAAGCCGATTTTGGCACATCGATGGGCAAAATCCCTTTGGCGATAAACGTCGATGTCATCAGCACAATTGTCAATAAAACGAGCAAAATATCGACAAAAGGAATGACGTTGATGCTATCAAATTTCTTCATCGAACACTGCTAAAAATCGCTCAGAGTAACGCACTAAAATGTTATTAAACACCATCGATAAAATGGCGACAACAAGCCCAACCGCCGTCGTTTTAAGCGCTAAAGCAAGAGAGCTCATAATTTTGGAAGTCTCAATGCTCTGTTCTGACATATTCGTAAAAGTGAGCATAATCGCAAGAACCGTGCCTAAAAGCCCGATGTAAGGCGCATTGGAGGTAATGGTGGCGATGGTGGTGAGGTGATTGCTCAGCGCAATTTCAAGTGATTTTTTAGTTTTATACGACGTTACATTCAAGGCTTTATAGAAAACAATACGCTCGACAAAAAGCCCACACGAGATGATACTCATCGCAAAAAGCAGTCCCATAACGCCATAATCAATCGCAAATTTAAGATACTCCACACGTGCTCCTCACCCCTATTTTCCTAAGGGGTGAGTTTATAAAGCAAGTGTTAAATTAGTGTTAAATTGTTTACATGTAAAGCAGTGTTTTTTCGCCAAGAGGCAGAATTTCTGCAATAATCGAACTATACGTTAGCCCTTCATCAAGCAAATGTTTCAAGAGTTTAGGCGCATCATCTTGCGATACCGCGATCAAAAGTCCGCCCGAAGTTTGGGCATCATACAAGATGATCTCATCTTTGTGAGGCACTTTGGCATGTACTTTGGAGCTTAAATAACTTTTGTTATTGTACGCACCTGCGGGAATAATGCCCATATCGGCTAGTGCTCTGGCTTCGTCTAAAATGGGAATATTTCGCATCTCAAACGCGATGGTCACTTGATTGAAACTCATCTCTGAAGCATGTCCAAAAAGTCCAAAACCCGTCACATCGGTACATGCACTTACATCGTACTTTCTCATTATTTGTGAGGCTTTGTGATTCAGAGTTGCCAAGATAGCCGCTACTTTTTCAATCACAGAATTTTCCAGCATATCTGCTTTAATCGCCGTCGTTAAAATGCCCATTCCAAGAGGCTTGGTCAAAATCAGCACATCACCAATACGCGGTGTGTTGTTGCGGTAAATTTTCTTAGGATGCACAAAGCCTGTCACACTCATGCCATAGGTCATCTCAGGGGCTTCGATGGTATGCCCACCGATGATGATGCCACCGCACTCTACAACCTTGCTTTGTCCACCGGCTAGGATCTCTCTGAGAACAAAGCGCGGTTGATGACAACCATCAAATCCTACGATGTTCATAGCCGTAGCGACTTCGCCACCCATCGCAAACACATCGCTGAGCGAGTTCGCCGCCGCAATCTGTCCGTACACAAACGGGTCATCCACCACAGGCGTGATGATGTCTACCGTTTGCACGAGGGCGCGTTCTTCATCCAGATAATAAACACTCGCGTCATCACTCGTATCCATGCCGACCAAAACATTTTCATGTGCGCAAGAGAGCCCTCCCAATGCTTCTGTGAGGTCTCCCGGACCCAGCTTGGCAGCGCAACCCGCAGCTTTGACGTATTTGGTCAATTTTGCTTCGTTGTTCATTGTGTTCCTATAGACTAATTGTACCCTCTCCACCAAAAAGCATTTCAATTGTGCCAAAAGCGTTGCCGATTTTACCCACTTTGAGCTTGTCGCTCACGCCAAAAAACTCTAAGCAAACACCGCATGAGTAGATCTCAACACCTTTGGCTTCAAGCGCTTTAAGCACTTCCATAATAGGCGCACTTTCATCTGCTGTAGTCAGTAAAACGGCTTGATTGACACACACAATACGACGAGGTAATTTTGGAAGCTCTAACGTGGATTTCAAAAAGCCGACGATCAGCTTGGCACCGAGTTCGCCCTCGCCTACTTTGTCGCTTTTGAGAAACAAGGTTTTGTCTAAAAACTCATCTTTGGCATCGATAACGGTTTTACATGTAAAGCCTTTGACGATGGTGATGAGGCTTTTGCCTTCCTCTAAATCTTGTGCACGCGCGTCAAATCCACCATTTTGTGCAAAACGCATCACATTTTCTCTGGATGCCAATGAACTAACGGTTACTTCAAGAACAGAGTCATTGGGGAGTTCTTCTAACGCTTTTTTGGTTTGTAAAACGGGCTCGGGGCATGCCAAACCACTGCAATCTAATTTCATGATTTTTTCTCCGTATGGTAAATGTGTTGTGTCTACGCCGTAGACCTAAAAAGGGGAAGAGAGGATTGCTCCTCGTCTTATTTTTGGTTCATGGTTTTTTCAACCCACGCACTTGCTTTTTCAACGCTATCAAACTTATGGCTTTTTGCCACTTGATTTTGTCCTTCGTAAAAACGCACGCGAATCCCATCTTGCACTTCATCAATCTTGATACGTGTAATACGGTCTGCATTGAGGTAAACTCTATCATTTAACTTAACAAACATTGTAAACTCCTTTCGCTTTGTTGGCTTTATTCTAGCACGATTTAAGTAAATTATGAATTTAGAGAATCATTTTGTGTTATACTACGAATCCTAATATTTGCGTTTATGAAAGGTTTTCGCACATGGCACATCTCCTTTTAATCGTTACGATGCTCACCACCTTGAGCGTTTCCCTATCTGCTGATGTGCTCTCTTCTATCTTGGAAACTCGAAAAATTCGCGTCTGCATCTGGCCTGAATATTATGGTATTTCGTATGTCAATCCTAGGACGCAAGAGCTTGTGGGCATCGATGTGGATCTTGCCAAAGAGTTTGCCAAGGAACTGGGCGTAACCCTTGCCTTTAAAGAGAGCTCCTTTGCGACGCTGATTCAAGACATTACGACTCAAAAATGCGATATTGCGATGTTTGCCATCGGACACACATCCGAACGCAAAGAGCATCTTTATCTTACCTCCCCACATCTTGCAAGCGATGTTTACGCCGTCACATCCAAAAGCAACAAACGCATTCAAACATGGAATGACATCGACCAAGAAGGCGTCGTGGTTGCCGTGGCAAAAGGAACGTACCATGTAGCGCTGATGCAAAAAAATCTGCAAAAAGCCCAACTGCTCATTGTGGATTCTCTGCATGCAAGAGAACAAGAGGTCGAAGCGGGACGGGCGGATGTGTTTATGACCGATTATCCTTTTGGGATTCGTATGGTCGAAGAGCGTGAGTGGGCAAAACTGATTACACCAACGCAAGCATTTCATGTGGTTCCGTATGGTTGGGCAATGGCTCAAAATGAACCTGCATTGAAAGAAAAAGTTGAAGCATTTATCGTGGCAATCAAACACGATGGAAGGCTTTTAGAAGCGGCTAAACGTCACCATTTAGAGCCGATTGTTCTTTCCAAGTAGGAGAACCTTATGCAGACGTTCCTAAGAAGAGAGAAAAAAATCGTACGCTATTTGATAGCAGGGTTTATCATCGTTGCTCTTCTGATCGGACTCATTTTTATAGCGCTTTCCAACTTACGACAAGAGGCGATTCAAACCCACCGCCACATTGCCAATCTTCATGCCTATACGCTTGAAGAGCACTTTTCACAAACGCTTCAACACATCAGCCTCACGATGGATCGTCTAGCCCCTCTTAGCCATGAAGAACCTTCGCAAGAGGGGCTCTCTTCCATTTTTAGCGAGCTTTTGCATAATGCACCTTATCTCAGATCACTTTCACTTTTAGATGAAAAAGGGGTGATTATCGCTAGTTCTCACGAGCCAAATATCGGGGGGAAAATTTCTTTAGAGCATTTTTTACCCATTCCTTTTGGAGAGACACCGCTACTGCGCATTGGTCTGCCGTGGGAAGGAAGGGATTTTGATGCGGCGCGTGAGAGTAGCATCCAAAACCCCGTTCGAGCAGATGCCATTAGCTTTTTGCCTTGACTGAAAAAAGTCTCTTTTGAAAAACGCCCTTATTTTGTCATCGCCAACCTCAACATGGATTACCTCAGTAACCGCTACACCTATACCCTTCCTCTTGAGCAAGGCTCCCTCACGTTATGGCGCATTGATGGGATTTTACTTTTCAGCAGTGACCCAAACACCCTGCTTGGAAGTTCGCATTACAGCAAAGAGCATCCCAAAGATAATGACGATTTTTTCACCCATATAGGCATGTACGAGCAACCAGCGCTCAATGTTTTTCGTTTGGCAAAGTTTCTCCCTTTCGTGGTTGAGATACACACCAATGAAGCCAATGCACTGGATTACTGGGATAAAGAGCGCCAAAAAGTGCTTGGGATCACCACGCTACTGATCGTCTTCTCAGGTGCTCTTGCGCTGGCATTGATTGTGCGCTACTACAAAGAGAACGAGCGCCAAAGAGCTCAACTCTCGTATGAAAAACAGTTCCGTGTGGCGATGGAAGCAACCCAAACAGGACTTTGGACATGGGATTTTAAAATCAATCGTATCGCGTGGGATCCACAATGCTTTCTTCTTCTAGGATTAGAACCGGGCGTATTTGAGCCTTCATGGGATAAAATTGTTGCCCTAACGCATCCTGAAGATGCCCTCAACATGCGTTCCTCCATCCAAGAGCAGATCAGGGCGCACTCAAGTTTTTTGATTGAGCGGCGCATGAAGACAGCGAATGAACTGTGGGTATGGATTCAGGTGCGCGGTAAAGTCATCGAATGGTCAAAAGAGCATGAACCTTCGCTTTTTACAGGTGTTTACATCAATATCGATGCACAAAAAAGAGCCGAGCAGCTTCACCTCTCCGCCGTTGCATTTGAGACCCAAGAGGCGATTTTGATCACCGATGCTAAAGAGAGAGTCGTGAAAGTCAATGAAGCGTTTACGCGCATTACGGGCTACCGTGAACAGGAGATGATTGGCAAAACGCCACGCATTCTCAAATCAGATAAACACGACAACACTTTTTACGAGTCGATGTGGAAAGGGCTGTTGGAACATGGTTATTGGCAAGGGGAACTGTGGAATAAGCGCAAAAATGGCGAAATCTACGCTGAATCCATCACAATCACCGCGATTCGCGATGCGAAAGGCAAAACAACGCATTATATCGCCAATTTTAACGACATAACAACCCACAAAGCAGCGCAACAACAGATACAAGCGCTCGCCTACTACGATCCGCTCACCCATCTTGCCAACCGACGCTTACTCGATGAAACCCTTGAGCAGACCATTCGCCACAGCATTGAAGAGAGACATTTTGGAGCACTTCTGTTTATCGATTTGGATCATTTTAAAGAGCTCAACGACACCTACGGACATGACGCTGGCGATATGCTCTTGGTTCAAACCGCTTCAAGACTCAAAGAGAGTATTCGCGAAAGCGATATGGTCGCACGCCTTGGAGGCGATGAGTTTATCGTTTTACTTAAAAATTTGGGCACGCAAAAAGGCATTGCGGAGCATCTCACCCAAAGCATTGCCAAAAAGATTCTAGCCCTCTTATACGAACCCTACGCCCTCGCCCACGGTAATTATCTCCTTGGTGCTAGCATCGGCTGTACCATTTTTGGAACGCATGCAAACATCGATGGTGCAATGCTCATCAAAGAAGCCGACATCGCGATGTACCAAGTCAAAGAGAGTGGACGCGGCCAAGTCTATTTTTACGATCAAAAGAATCCAATGGAGTAATTTTTGCTTTTTTTTGACGTAATGACTCTCACTACGTACACTTTACATGTAAACGAAATACTTGCTTAAATCAATAAACAGACTACTTCAATCTTTTTAAATCTCTATAAGCTTGTATACGCAATAATTGCATATGCAAATATTTGGAGTTCTCATGAAAGAAGCGGTTCACAACAGTGTCGGTTTTCGAATAGCTCGCACCGCCAATCGAATCAATCAAGCCATTACTACCCTTCTCAATGAAGAAGGCATTGCCCCCGAACAGCGCATTTTGCTTGAAATCTTAAGCTCTTGCGAAAAAGCGAACCAAACCACACTCGCTGCCATGCTCAACAAAAGTCCAACAACAGTCAGTCGCACGCTTGATTCATTGGAAAAAAAGGCGTTGATCATCAAAAAAGAGGTTTTAGGCGATAAACGTGCCAACCTCATCGAAGTCACAGCTGAGGGAAAAGCGATGTTAGAGCGCACCGAAGCCATCGTCAATGCTTTTCGCCAAAACTTATCAAACCTTTTTACCCCCGAAGAGAAACAAACCCTCTTTGCTCTTTTAGAAAAAATATCCTAAGGTCTCCCATGTTTTCACAGCACAAAAATGCGCTCGCGCAAAAGATAACCGCTTTTGCAACCTTTCTCGCGTTTATGGGAATGGGCGTCGTTGACCCCATTTTGCCTGATATTGCCAAACAACTCGGTGCTACGAATTGGCAAGTTGAACTTCTCTTTACCGCCTACATCATGATGATGGCGGTGATTATGATTCCTGCTGGTATGTTAGCCAGTCGTTTTGGCGATAAAAACGTTATGGCATTTGGACTCTTGGTTGTGGCGATTTCTGCCATGTTATGCTCCACGTCTGAGACTATTACTTCTTTAGCGCTCTTTCGCGCCGCATGGGGATACGGCAATGCGCACTTTTTTGCTACCGCACTCATTTTGCTGATTGCACTCTCGCCTGATTACCACAAAGCCATTGGTCTGTTTGAAGGCGCGATCGGATTTGGCATCGCTTCAGGGCCACTTTTAGGCGGATTTGTCGGGCAATTTTCATGGCGTTATCCTTTCTTAATCACAGGTTTTTTAAGCATTTTTGCTTTTGTATTAGTCCTCTTTTTTGTCAAAGAGCCTGCGGAGAAAAAAGCACATACACCAGCAGGTCTGGGTGCACTCAAAGCCCTCTTTTGCGATGCTAAATTTTTAAAAATCGCCATTGGAGCGATGTTTTACTACTACGCTTTTTTCGTTGTTTTAGCCTATTCGCCACTTGTGGTGCATATGACTCCGATTGAAATTGGACTGCTTTTTTTTGGGTGGGGATTGGCACTGGCATTGGGTTCCATTGTGCTCAGTACCCGTTTGGAGCGCCATTGGCGTGCGCAGAAAATTATTCCTGTCGTGCTTTTGTGTTTCAGTGCTGTTTTGATAGGACTTATGAGCGTTCATGCCCTCTGGATGATGGTTGTTCTCATCGTGCTGAGTGGTCTGCTCTCAGGCATCAATAACTCCTTGTTTACGACCTACGTGATGCAAAGTCGTTTTGAGCGAAACATTGTCTCGGGTGGATACAACTTTCTGCGTTGGGGAGGAGCGGCGATTGCGCCTATTGCTTCGGGATTGATTGGGGAGCATTTGGGAATGAGCGTACCTTATCTCGTTGCCGCACTGTGTACGCTCATTGCTTGTGCGCTCATTACCCATACAGGGGGAAAATACGTCTAATTGTGGATTGAAAATTGCTTAGCTTTAAAATAAAACGTGAATGGAACACACCATTGTCCGTTTTGCAGTGTCAATCAACCAAAGTCTCCACATCTTTACATGTAAGGAAAATAGATGCGTATTTATGGGATTTTAGTCATGTTTTTTGCTCTGTATTTGAACGCTGATATGAGCTATTTTGAGCGCGATGTCAATACCACACAACTGGAACAATGCAAAGCCTTTTTCACGCAAAAAAATGATCTCACGATCGTTCACCTTCAGAACGGGCAAACCCTAGCGCTTCAAGACGAATACGTGAACAGCGATCCCAAATTCAAAACGCTCCTCTACACACTCAAAGGCTGTTTTGCGAAAGAAAAATACCTTATTTACAGTGATTTTATGCCTGACATGGAGTCTTATTATGCGATTGATTTACGCGATGGCAAAGAGACACCGCTGAGTGGCATGCCCTATCTCTCTCCTTCGCGAACCTTCTTTGTCACCGAAGCCGAAGCCTCCCATCGCATCAGCGTTTATACGTTTGGCGATGAGCGAATTCTCAAAGTTTTTTCACACCGCTACCCCGATCAATGCGTGACACAAAACACGGTGTGGCTGGATGATCAAACCATCCGTTTTGAGCTGGAATGCGACGAAATGTTCGACACCGACACCAATACCACTAAAGCAGGTGCCAAAGAGAGTCTCAAGCTGATTTACAAAGACGGAAAATGGGAGATAACACAGCCTTAAGGCTTAAATTCTAAAACCAAGCTGTAACGTTCATAAAGAAGAGTATAATGGATACGAAAGGCTCTTAAATGAATGATCAGCAGCTTCTCACCCTTTTTATAGGGATTATCATGGTGTGCATGGTTATTATCGTCGCCGCTATTGTTTTTCTTACACTTAAACATATCACTGCCATGCACAAAGCAACCGCGTTTATCGCTCTAGGTCAAAATGAATTAAGCGGACTTTGCCAAAAAGCCACATTCATGCTAGACGATGTCAGCGACCTCACAGCGACGCTCGAAGAAAAAAGTCGTTTTTTAGCACAGAAAGCATCGGGAAGTATCGCTCAATTTTCCCATGTCACAACTGCCATCACACTCTTTTCACAGCTGTTTAGCAAAAATAAAAACTCAAAAGAGGACACAATGAATCAAAATCACTTACTCAGTTTCGCACTCGGTGCGACCATTACAGGAATTAGCGCGTATTATGTTTATAAAAACAAAGATGAGATCAGCAGTAAACTCAGTGATCTCGAAGAGACATTAGCGGATGATTACGAAATCTTGGTCGAGAAAGCAAAAGCAAAATTTGAAGCACTCAGCCAAGCCTTTAAAGAGACAACCCAAAACGTTATTAACACCGATATGGACGATGTCATGAAAGGGAGCGAAATCAAACACCTGATGAAAAAACTTGAAAAACTTCAAAAAGAGATCCAAGTACTCACCAAAAACTAAGCTTTTAATGCAGTCCTACGCATGACCAAGATGTGAGCGGTTGGCTTTGCGTAAGGCTCTTAGCGTCGTAATGGCGAGTGCGATAATCGCAGGTCCTAAGATAAATCCCCAAAATCCAAATGTAGCAAGTCCACCCACAATCGCAAAAAAAATGATAAATTCATTGACCCGTTTTTTACCGTTACTGAGTGTTTTATTCACAAAATTAAGCAGCACCAGTTTGACAATATTGTCAATAAAAAATGCCAACATCGCCCACGAATACGCCGCTATAATGATGGCATTGATCGTATTGCCTTGAAAGTATTCATTCGCCGCAATCGGTATCCACACCAGCGCTGTTCCTGCAATCGGAATAATCGACGCAATCCCTGCAAGAAACCCTAACAACAGAGCATTGTAGCCATCAAAAAAGGCAATAAAAACACCAAAAGCAATCCCTTGCGCAACCATCACGCCCGTAAGAGAGTAAAACACCACCGCCATCGTCGTTGTCATCTCCTCTAAAAAATCGCGCTTGGTAGAGCGACCCAAGGGAATAATCGGAAAGAGAAACAGAATGATTTTGCGCCCGTAGAGGGTAAGAAAAAAGAAAAATACAATGACTATCGCCATATCCACCAGCATCGCCATAAACGTTTTCAGTCCATTACCCAGCCAACTGGCTAACGTAGCGGTAATCTCGTCTTTGTGCAGTTTCGACATCTCGATCAGACTCTCGATGGGGGAGACAATCCATGTCAAATAACTCGGCAGATGCTTACTTTGCGCCTCAATTTGATCGCCAATGGAGCGAATCATATCGAGCGTATCGGAAGGGTGACTGAGCAGGTTGAATAAAAAAAGTGTGATCGGCACAAAAATAATCAACGAAAACGCCAAAGTCACAATGCTCGCCGAAAGTATCGGCGCACTCTTTTGAAGCAGAGGTTGTTTGATAAGAAAACGCTGCAAAAAATGATGCAAAGGCGAAACGGCCAATGCCATCAAAAGTGCGACAAAAAAACTTTTCAAAAACGGAAAAAAAAGCCAAATAATCAGTGCTAAAATGCCAAGCCCAAGCCAGCGTAAAAAAGAGTTTTGTATCATGGAATCTACCTTTGAAGTACTGAATAACATCCGTTAGGTCACAGTATACCCAAATACCCTCTCCTTCAAGATTTGACTTTTAAGCAGACGTTTTCACGCCTCTTTCGAAGGCACTTTTATCGCTGATTTGGCAAAGCTTACATACACATTTTGCGATGGATAGAAGTGGTAGCGCTCGAAATATTCAAAGCTTTCGATGCACTCTAGGACGTGATTGCCGATGACGATTTTAAGGGAAATCTCATTGGTTTTGGTTACATGTAAAACGTCGCGAATGATACCTGTTAGACAGACAGTATCGTCTTTACATGTAAACGGTTCGATGGCGATAGAGATGTCGCGTGGGTTGATCGCCACGCCTCGTTTTTCGCCGATGCGATAGCTTTTTGGAAGCGACATGCTTTGGGTTTCATCGAAGTCGAAAAAGCGCTCATCCCCACTTTCGCGCCATTTGCCGACGATGAGATTGGTCGTTGAGAAGTCCATCAAACGTCCAAAGTGAAGCCCGACTTTGCGCGTGGCTATTTCACTCAGCCATAAAAGATCATGACTGGCGATGACGATGGTCGTTCCCCATTCACGGTTGGCGTGTAAAATGGCGTCGGTAAATTGCGGAACACCGCTGTAATCAAGGCTGTTCGTTGGCTCATCAAGTAGAAGCATTTTAGGGCGAAGCACGAGTCTGGACGCCAGAGCCACGCGTTGGGTTTCGCCACTGGAGAGCTCATGCCACGCGCGGTGCAGAAACTTTTTGGGCAACAGACCGACCAATTCTAACGCTTCGTTCATGCGACTTTGGGCATCTTCGAGCGTGCCCCGAATCTTCAGTCCAAAGAGAAGATTTTCCCGCACGGTACGTTTGAGCAAGTACGGCTCAGGCAATAAAATGCCAATTTCACGCCTTACATGTAAAGGGATGGAGTCTGCATCAAACCCACGGTACTTTAGCGTTCCGCTTTGTGCTGCTTCTAAAAATGCAAGGTGACGCAAAAGGGTACTTTTACCACTGCCATTGGAGCCCACAAGTCCTAAGATTTCGCCCTCTTCAACGTTGAGGGAAGCAATGTCTAACACAGGTTTTTCGCCATACAAGGTGCGTATGCGGTTAAGTTCATACATCATACGATGATTCTCGCGCGTTTTTTGAGGAAAAAGAGTAGAAAATTGAGTAAAAAAGCGATGCTAATGAGCACCAATCCCAGCGAAATGCCCATCGCAAATTCGCCTTTGTTGGTCTCCAACGAGATCGCCGTGGTAATGGTGCGCGTAAACCACTTAATGTTTCCACCAATCATCATCGCGATGCCCACTTCCGCCACCACCCGACCATACGCTGCAACGCCCACCGCAATGAGCGCATGACGAAGCTCCCACACCACACTTTGAATCATCTGCAAAGATGTGAGACCAAAGGAAGCGAGCGTGAGGTAAAGCTTCTTCTCCATCCCCTCAACTGCCGTGGCCGTTAAAGAGACGATAATGGGCAATGCCAAAAGCGTTTGCCCAATCACAATACCTGATAATGTGTAGAGTAATTCATAACTTCCAAAAGGTCCGCGGTTGGAGATAAACGCGTAAACAATGAGTCCGACGACCACAGTGGGAATCGCTAAAAGCGTGTCGGAAAGAAGTTTTAAAAATTTTCGTCCAGGGAATTGAAAAAAGCCCAAGCAAAAGCCTAAAGGAAGCCCGATAATTATGCTAAAAATTATCGATAATGTCGAGCTTTTTAACGTTATATTGACCGCTGACATCGTCTCAGGGTCAAGGTTGATCAGCAACCAAATCGCCTCTTTTAAACCCGATAAAATAAAATCCAAAAATCATTCCCTCTTTTACATGTAATTTAAAAAAGATACGCTAAACTACAAACATGCTAAATCAACATATTTGGAGGATTATTCAATGTTTTCAGTAAAGAACCGCTTAAAAGGTAAAGTACTCTTTTCCCTTCTTGCCCTCAGTTCACTGCTTTGCGCGGCTGATCTTAAAATGGCAACCACCACCAGTACTGGCGATACAGGTCTTTTAGATGTCCTTGTACCCAAATACAAAGCCGATACAGGCGTTGATCTTAAATGGGTCGCCGTTGGTACGGGCAATGCCCTAAAACTCGGCGAAAACTGCGATGTCAGTGTCCTTTTTGTTCACTCTCCATCGTCTGAGAAAACCTACATGGAAAAAGGCTTTGGCGTTGAGCGAACCCCTGTTATGTTCAATGACTTTGTCGTTGTCGGAACACCCGACATGAAAGCTAAATTTGCGGGTAAAAGCATCTCAGAAGTTTTCAAAATCATCGAAACAGAGCAAATTAAATTCGTCAGCCGTGGCGACAAATCAGGTACCCATGACAAAGAAAAAGGGGTATGGAATGCTGCTTTAGGGCATGTGCCTGAAAAACAACCATGGTACCTCGAAGCGGGACAAGGCATGATCGCGACGATTAACATCGCAGCAGAGCAAAAAGGTGTTACCTTGACGGATCGTGGAACCTACATCAAATACGAAGCGAACCACAAAGGTAACCCGCCACTCGTGATTGTCTATGAAGGTGCAGACGCGCTTAAAAACTTCTACTCTGTCATCGCGGTCAACCCACAAAGATGTGCAAACACCAACTATAAAGGTGCTTTACAATTCATCGAATGGATCACCACCGATAAAATCCAAACTGAAATCGCTAACTTCAAACTCTTGGATAAACAACTCTTCTATCCAGACTTTAAAACACGCGCTAGAAACTAATAATAGCAAGGTTGCCCTTTTCAGGGCAACCTCTATGAACTGAAAAGAACGCTAAGACTTAAATCTTAATACATAAGACATCTTACATAATTTTCATAGCACCAAAATAGCCTACCGCACTTTAGTCTTCAAACTCTTTTTTATTTCGTGGTTTTAGAAACAACTCTTTAAAGCGCTCATTGGCATAATTCTCGATGTCGGCTTGCAGTTTACGGTAATGGTCCATAAATTCACGCGCTACTGGGGTGAGTGTTGTACCCGCATCTTCCCCACCACCTTGTTTGGTTTGCACCATCGTGTCGTTGATGTTTCGTTGCAAAATCTTGATGTGCGTCCATGCTTTTTTATAGTTCATGCCGATTTTTTCAGACGCCTTAGAGATAGATCCCTCTTGCTCAATCAGCTCCAATATCTCGGTTTTCCCTTTTCCAAAAAGAAGCTCACCTTCAGCATTTTCAATCCACGTTTTCGTCTTAACATACAGACGTGGGCGTAGTTTTTCTTTAAAACAGCCTAGTTCACAAAAGGTTACATCGTAGTTTTTCTCTTTGAGTGTACCACGAATCTTTTTAAGTCCAATTCCTGCAGCTTGGGCACGAGCCGCTTTACATGTAACGCGGTTTTTTTCATCTAAAAGAGGTTTGAGACGGTTTTCGGCTTCTATGTCGTAGATGCCACCCTCAAGTTTGCCAAACTGTCCTAGTTCACACGAGTCGATGCGTATATCCATCGCTTTAGCACAGGCACCTACTTCGAGCGTTGAGCACTTAAGTTTTGCTGCGATTTTAAAGCCATCGGAACAATCTAGTTTGCCTTTTTCATTCAAATATTTTTTAATCAGTTCTTCCATCTCAGACATGGATTCTCCTTGGATGGCGGTAAACATTCATCGTATCACCTCGTACAAAACCGATCAGTGTAAGTCCAAATTTCTCAGCGATCATCAAACCCAAACAGGTTGATGCCGTGCGTGAAGCAAGGATGGGAATCTGGTGCATCACCGCTTTAGCAACCATTTCTGAAGAGAGACGACCGCTCACCATCAAAAAAGCACTTCGCACATCAATACCTGCCATCTGCGCTTTTCCAACGACTTTATCAATCGTATTGTGTTGGGCAATGTCTTCACCAATGAAGTAAGTGTTTTCATCGGTAAACAGTTTTGCCGTATGAACACACCCTGTTTGTTCATACAAAGGACACTCAGTGTAAAACTGGCTCATTGCAGTACTAAGGCGCTCCGCACTAATGCTAAAATCACTCTTGATGACTTTCGCCTCAATCGCTTCAGGGTCGATGTTTGCCGTCATACTTTTACCACAACCGCTAATCACAACACCCTCGGCATTCAATTTTTTAATATTATCTTCGTTCACTTTGGCTTCGATTTCAACACGCATGCCATCATTGAGGAGTTTGAGAGAAGTGACATCACTAAATTTTTCGATGATATTTTCACTCATTAAGTAACCAATCGCCAGTGCTTCTTGATCCACAGGTGTTGCCATAACAGCACCCACTTTAGCGCCATTGACGTAGAGTTCTAACTTGATCTCACGAACAAGTGTATCTTCTCGCTCAAACTTCTCTTTGCCTTTAATCTTGGTGATCGTTGTTTTAAAAACTGCTTCCATACCTTCCCCTTAAACGTGCTTATTACGCATATTGTACCACTAAAAAATAAAGAAAGAGCAAGAGATTTTACGCCCTTGCTCTTTACATGTAAAAGAATTCTGCTTTGATCGAGTCAAACTTTAATGACCTCTTTCATAGCTTCTCAATCTTACATGTAAAAACATTCTGCCTCGCAAGAGGCAAGCTTCAGTGCGAAGTCGCAACGTAGCTTTTCAAGCTTGGCTTGGAAAGCGTGTAAAAATCAAAACTTCCCCTGATCCTTAAGCTTTTTATACCACGTACTGTGAAGGATCTTGACTTCTTCTTCTTCAACATACCCTGTGATAATACTATGAACCGCTCCTTTAATAGCAAACATGGACATATAGACATGGGTAATGAAAAGAGCTAAGACTACAAAGCCCATCACATTATGAAGAATCGCTGCAGCTCTTAGCAGGTCTATTTGACTCATGCCTGTTAAGTTATGCAACATCTCCATTTTAAAGTCTAGGAAGTACATAAAGGCACCACTTAAGATCATCGTGATTCCGCCGAGTATTGCTACCCAGTACCACATCTTTTGACCGCAGTTAAACTTCCCTGCTAAGATGGGTTTTTTCTCTTTGGAGAGGTATCCACCTACGATCATCAACCATTTCACATCATCCCAGTTAAAGATCGCTTCTTTAAGCCACATGAGTGCCATAGGAATGACCACAATGGTGAAGGGAATGGTAAAGATGCCATGAAGGTTTTTTGCCATTCTTACAAAGGTTCCACCACCAAAGAAGTCACCAAAGACGATGATAAATCCTGTGGGTATAATCACCAAGAAGCTGACCGCTGCTATTTGGTGGATAATACGGTTATAGAGATTAAAGGCGTAGTATTTCTTTTCACTGTGTGGAAACACTTTAGGCCCTATAATCTTATAATGGATAAAGAAGGCTGCTGATACTCCGATTAACACTCCTAGGAAGATCCATGCGAAGTATTTATGCTGAAGCATGGTGAACAAGGGTCCTAATTTCCATGACTCTTCTTGTCCGTATCCTAGGATATTTTGGATGCGCATCTCACCCCAGATTTGGCTATCAGCGGCGTACGCCACTGATGCCAAGCCAAGGAGTGCAATGAACAGGATAATAGACTTTTTCATTGCTGCTCCTTTCATTGGTTTTTATATGCCTTATCCCATCCATAAGGAGAGTTTGCGCCTTTTCCACCACGAGCCATCACGCGTGCTCTGTAAACGTTTGATACCGATTCTGCGTCACCAACAAGAAGTGCTTTGGTTGAACACATCGCTGCACATACAGGTACTTTTCCCTCAGCGATACGGTTTTGACCATAGAGATGTCGCTCTTTTTCTGAGTTCGTCTCTAATGGACCTCCTGCACACATCGTACATTTATCCATTGCTCCCTTAGCGCCGAATGCGCCATCTCTTGGGAACTGTGGAGCTCCAAACGGACATGCGTACAAGCAGTAACCACAACCGATACATTTATCTTTATCATGAAGAACGATGCCGTCCTCTCTGATGTAAAAACAATCCACTGGGCATACTTGCTCACACGGAGCGTCGGTACAATGCATACATGCTATAGACGTACTCATCTCCTTACCTGGAATGCCCTCATTGATCGTCACAACTTTTCGTCTGCTGATACCTGTTGGAAGTTCATGCGCCTCAGCACATGCTATCGAACAGCCATCGCACTCTATACACCTGCTCTCATCGCAGTAAAATTTCATTCTTGCGTAATCCATCTGCTCCCCCTACGCTTTTTCGATGCGACACAAGCCGCCCTTAGTTTCAGGAATCTGAGTAATGATGTCATACCCGTAGTTCGTGACGGTGTTGACACTCTCGCCGCTTGCATACGGTTTCGTTCCTGCTGGGAAATTACCCGTTCTATCTGTTCCTTGAAAATATCCTGCAAAGTGGAATGGCATAAAGACCATATCGGGAAGGACACTACGAGAATACTTCGCTTTCACTTTGATTTTGGTACCTTCTGGTGAGTGTACCCACATCATCGCACCGTTTTTAATATCATGTTTAAGCGCTAAATCGGGGTGAATATCACAAAACATCTCAGGTGTTAAGGCTGCAATGTACTTCGACGCTCTATTTTCGATACCCGCACCGTTCATCGTGACCAAACGACCTGTCACCATGTTGATTGGGAAATCTTTCGCATAATCTTGCGCACTTTGAACAGAAATATACTTCGTCATAACACGGAAGTGATTTGCTTTATCCGGATACGCTGGGTATTTGAGCGTCAAATCCGTTCGTGGTGAGTGGAGTGGTTCACGGTGCATTGGGATATGGTCTGGGAAGTTCCAAACAATCGCTCTTGCTTTCGCGTTACCATAAGGACAAACGCCCGCTTCCATACACTTTTGAACTAAAATGTTGCTGTTATCAACTTTCCAGTTTGCGCCACATGCCGCTTTTTCTGCATCCGTTAATGTAATCCCAAGCACTTTTTCGATGTTCTCTTTGCTGATCTCAGGGTAACCCGTCTCAATTTTTGAGCCTTTAGGGAAAGAGCCTTGTTCTGCCAAGAGGTTCACACCGTCTTTTTCCAAACCGAAGTTATTTCTAAAGCCCATACCGCCTGCACTAACAGGAATGCTGGTATCGTAAAGGTTTGGTGAACCACCGTGCGTTTTCGTCCAACACGGCCATGGAAGTCCATAATATTCGCCCTTCATTGGTCCCATTCCCGCACCCGTTACTTCATCAAACATATGCCAGTTGTCAGTATGTTTTTTAACGCGCTCAGCCGTCCAACCGGTTAATCCGATGGTTTTGATGATACGCGCAATTTCATTGGTCGCATCTTCTGGCCATTGGAATGCTTTTTTCTCAGGAATCATCTCTAACTTACCGTCTGCTGTCTCTTGCATCAACATACCTTTGGTATATTGCTCATAGAAACCTAAACGCTTTGCAAGTTCAAACATGATGTCTTGATCCGCTTTACTCTCATACAATGGTTCAACGACTTTGTAACGCCACTGCGCACTTCTATTGGTTGCAACCACAAGACCACTGGTCTCAAATTGCGTAGCCGCTGGAAGGATAAAGACGTTGTCTTTTTTATCGGTCAAGATCGCCGCTTCGTTGACGAATGGATCAGCCAAAACGATCATCTCTAAATTATCAAGACCCTCTTTGATTTTTGCTTGTTGAGCAACAGAGGTGATACCATTTCCCATAACAATGAGGGCTTTTAGGGTTGTGCCTGCATTTTCGATTTTATCATCACTTTTAACACCGGCAACACCTGCCCACCAACGTGCCAAAGTAAAGCCATTTTTTTCCATCCATGAAGGATCTTTAAACTGAGAAGCGATGTAGTCATACTCTACGCCCCACTGTTTTGCAAAGTATTTCCATGAACCCGCTGCTAGACCATAGTAACCTGGAAGTGAGTCTGCAAGACATCCCATATCAGTCGCACCTTGAACGTTGTCGTGACCTCTTAGAATGTTTGTACCGCCACCCGCTTTACCCATGTTTCCAAGTGCAAGCTGAAGAATCGGAGCCATACGTGTATTACTCGTACCAATAGTGTGTTGTGTTAGACCCATAGCCCAGATTAATGTACCAGGGCGATTTTTTGCATAAATCGTTGTAATTTGAATGAGTTTATCTGCTGCAATTCCAGTGACATCCGCAACAAGTTCTGGTGTCCACTTGGCAGCTTCTTCTCTAATTTTTTCCATACCAAAAACTCGGTCATGAATATACTCTTTATCTTCCCAACCATTTTTGAAGATGATATTAAGCATTCCATACATAAATGGAATGTCAGTACCAGGGCGAATTTGCGCAAAAATATCTGCTTTAGCCGCTGTTTTGGTAAAACGTGGATCAATAACGATTAATTGAGAGTTATTTCTCTCTTTTGCTTTTAAGAAATGTTGGAAACCAACAGGGTGGTTTACCGCTGGATTTGCGCCAAAAATAATAATTGCTTTAGACTTCTGAATATCTCCAAGGGAGTTTGTCATAGCACCATATCCAAATGTGTTCGCCACACCGGCGACTGTGGAAGAGTGTCAGATTCTTGCTTGATGATCTGTGTTATTGGTTCCGTAAAATGCAGCGAATTTTCTAAAATAATACGCTTGCTCATTACCCATTTTTGCGGAGCCTAAAAATTGAACAGAATCTGCTCCATCTTTTTTCTTAAGATCTGCCAATTTGGTTGCAATGCGGTTAAGTGCATCATCCCAACTGAGACGTTTCCATTGACCATTTTCTTTAACCATTGGGTATTTGAGGCGTACTTCTGATCTGACCATATCGATCATATCAGCACCTTTACAGCAGTGTCCGCCAAGGCTGATTGGGTGGTCTTGAGCAACTTCTTGACGAACCCATACGCCGTTTTGAACTTCTGCGATCACACCACATCCAACGGAGCATGATGTACAGATAGTTTTAACTTTCTTAGATCCTGGGAATGGGTTTTTAACCTCTTCCTCTGTTGCGGCGCGTGTCACATTCTCACCAGCAAAACCCGAAGTTGCGCCAAAGACGCTCGCAACGGCTGCCATTTTGAGGAATGATCTACGACCGACAGTCGTACTTAAAGCACGTTCTGTTGTTTTTTCCATAACGTTATGCCTCCTCGTTTATAGGGCAGATTTGTAATAATCTTCCCATGCTTGTGTTTTCTTGTACGTAATCTCTTTTTTATTCGATTTACCTACAACAACGCCATTTGAACCTTTTGTTCCAGAAGAACTTGCTTGTGCACCAACGACGCCAACGGCAGCGACAGCACCGACAAGAGCCGCTTTTGCAACAAAGCCACGTCTACTTTCGTTCATATTAGCCTCCTAAAAGGGTTAAATCTCTTTTACAAGAGATTGCTCAAAAAAACCAAAATTTTCTTGAGCAACCTCTTAAGTTGCTAGCGAATGGCACGCTCCACTTTTGCTTCAAGCCCTGCCATCTTTTTAGCTTTATTTTCCGCACGTCTTTTTGCCTCTGCCCCTGAGATAACTTCCACAGGTTTTTGAACTCTAATTTTTTCTTTGAAAGGTGGTTTTGCCTCCTCAAAGTACATGCGCTCAAACGCCATAAACGCGTTTAAAACAATTGCGACAGACTGATACGCTTTAGACATCGGGTGTTCGTAAACGTTGATGACAAACTCATCCATGAACGGATTAATCACTTCGACAAAAAGGCAATGTTGGATAGTTTCATACTCTTTCCCTCCTTGCATAATGAGCTCGATCAGTTCGTGCATAAAGGTAAAGATAAATCCAACGCTGTCTTCATTCTCTTTGAAATTCGCTTCATCGCGTCTGATTTTGGTTTTGGCTAAGAAATTTTTAACAGCCAGTCGTTGGTGACCGCTCTCAACGCCTTCGTCATAGTACGAAGCGGTATTGCGAACGACTTTGTAGGCAGGGTTGTGGAAGATGTCATCGTACTCTTGAATCAAGGCAGTTTGCCCACAGGTGTTTAAAAAAGCTTGAATTTCTTTGAGCGCTTCGCCTGAATTTTCATCAATAGGATTTTGGATCATCACACGAAGTGCTTCATTAATTCCTAAATAGCGATCCGCATGTGTTGTAAAAACAAACATTTTGCTCAAAAAGCCATAGTAGAGTGAGCGAGCTTTATTAACCGATTCTTTATTTATCATTTCTTTGTTCCTCATTTCTTAAAGTCAACTAAACTAGACCAAAAGAGTCTTGTTCAGCATAAATGACTTAAAAAGCTTGAAAACAAGGGATAAACACGGGATCTTGGTGGAAACATTGCCCTTTTTTTACGCTTCGTTGTCTCATATCAGTAAACAGTTGTTGACCGATTTTTAGAAAATTTACCACAGATTTGCTTAGGTGAGAATGGGTTAAAAAGAGTAGTGTAAAAACTTAAAAGTAACTTAAATATGCAAATTAAGCATATTACTCGGAGAGTTAAAGCGGATGTCAAAGTATAGTTCAGAGAACATTAAAGCTCTCTGAACTGCTTTACATGTAAAGCGTTTTAGAAGCTATAACGCACATTCGCGTAATAGTTTCGACCCTCTTGAACATAGCCATTATTGTAGTAATATAGCTCATCAAAGAGATTTTTAATACCAACAGCAAGCTCAAGTGCTTTTACAGGCCTATACGCAACTCGTATGTCTGCCACTGTATAGGAGCTGCTCTTTTCACTCCCTGTTACATTAGAATAACGCTCACCTTCATGTCGAAGGATAGGGGTAATATCAATCGAATGAATCGGCGAATAGGTCATACTTGCATAATAGCTGTGTTTGGGTGTATCGGTCGTGTACTGTGCATTTGCCGTTTTACTGTCTTCAATTTCTGCGTCAATATAGGTGTAAGAGAGTGTACTTTTAAGCTGACTGCTCCACAGCGAATCAAAGGTAACTTCAACACCTTTATGCTCTTCTTGATCGAAATTTTGCATCTGTTTACAGTTTGTACCGGTACAACCCAGTGTTGCATCCGTATTGGTTAAACCACTCACTGAAGCAATATAATCTTTTGTTTTCGTGTAAAAAAGCGCTACTTTAGCATGATGATCGTCCACAAATGCCCAGTCAGTGCCGACTTCATACGTCGTAGAACGTTCTGCATCCAAGCTAGGATTGAGAATATAATCTCCAAATTTTGAGGAGTAACGATCTTTCAGTGTTGGCATATTGCTCTTTTGAGAGACACTTCCATAAAACATCAGATCTGTCGTCGCATGAAACGTCAGAATGGTTTGAGGATTGAACGCATCGGAGTCATATTTGGGGAACTCTCCAGCGATGAGTGTTCCTGCACTGTTACGATACTCCGCTTTGGTAATCTCATTTTTATCGTAACTACCACCTAATGTCCACGTCAATGCGTCAGTGAGTTGCCATGAATATTCAGCGCCTAACGACAACGTTTTACTCTCATCTTTAAGATCTGCATTAGGAGATTTTGAGCTGATGTCTTTATGGTTATCATATTTTTGGGAAACAGAAAGTTTTAAAAGATGGTTATCAGCGATTTTAATATCCCCTTCGACAATGCCACCAAAGGTATTATCATCGTATTCTGAAATCTCGCTCACAACATCTTGCGCCCCAGATTGTGGTGTTCCTTTAAAAAGAATTTTGTTGTAAAACTCATCGTAATACAAACGCGTTTTAAGATAATGTTCCCCAATAGCCGTTTTGGTAATCAAATAATAACTTGTCTTATCCCAGTCTTTCCAATCCCAGTTGCGATTATAGGCAGTGTTATTCGTAGTACCTTGCGCCATCGCAAACCACGGTTGCTCTTTTTCACCACGTTGAGCGATATAATTGAGTGAATATTCATCTGTCAAATTGGGCGTATAGCCGACTTTGATGTTTATTTTTTTATCGCCGTACTCTGAATTGGAACGTTTGCGCCCTTCTTGATGCCCCGCTGAATCGTAATCGCTTGGAAGTTTATAATAGTCTCTTTGCATATTTGAAACGGAGAGTAAGCCGTAGTAAAGCTCTTGCTTTGTTCCGATGGTTGCATACTCTTCATAGCCATTGCCACTAAATACGCCAGCTCCAACTTCGCCCTCAAGCTCTTTGGTCGGTTTTTTAGTAATAAGGTTAATTGCCCCACCCATTGTATTCGCCCCGTACATCGGAGAAACATACCCTTTGGAAACGTCTATTTCGCCAATATCATAGGTTTTGAACCGCGCCAAATCGATATTGTGATCATACGGAACGTAAATGGGAATACCGTCGATATAAATAGGCACGCGTGTACTCGAAAAGCCACGCACACGCACTTTTGACTCACCTCGAGCCCCTGTATAATCCGCATAAACACTCGGTACACTTTGAAGCGCTTCAACAACGGTTTTTGCTTCGCTCTCTTTAATTGTTTCCGTTGACACCACCTCAACGCTCGGATTTTGACTGATATCTTTCTCCGACGTTACCTCGATTTTTCCTAATTCATACGTCTCACCCATCAACACGGATGCTGTGATCAACGAGAGCGCCACGCCAATTTTAAATTTCATTTTTTCTCCTTTTGTATGTTTACCAAGACATAATATTTTATTTTATACAACGCTATCTCTAACTTTTCAAAAAATCCGACCGACCTCCTACACTTTAGTGGAATGAACAAAAGAAGGAATGCAGACAGGATAGCCGCAAACCGTCTGTTTAAGCTCGATGTTTGTGTGGTAAAGCTCGTTAATAAGCTCCTGCGTAATCGTTTTACATGTAAGCCCATGAGCCAAGATATGCCCGTTTTTCAGCGCATAAGTGTAACCGCCTAGCATCAGCGCATGTTCAGGAAAATGGGTTGATTTTAAAAAGGTGTAGCCCTCTTTGGAGAGCTTCATAATTGTCTCCAAAAGGCGCAGTTGATTGCCATAATCGAGCCCCGAAACGGGCTCATCCATGACCAAGATTTTTGCCCCTTGCGCCAAGGAACGAGCGATTAAAACCAGCTGTTTTTCACCGCCACTCAGCGTTTGAAAAGTGCGCTTTTCCAGATGCCCAATGCCCAGTCGCTCCATCGCCACACGCGCTAAATCCCTGTCTGTTTTACTTGGTTTTTGAAACCATGACTCAAAAGCGATGCGCCCCATAACGACAATGTCGAGTGCGCAAAACGCAAACGCAACTTGCGTACTTTGCGGAACATAGCTTACATGTAAAGCGCGTTCTTTAATGGAATAGCTCTGTAATGTTTTGCCTTTTAAAAACACTTCGCCACTTTTGGGGCTTAAAAGTCCTAAAAAAAGCTTCATCAGCGTACTTTTTCCCGTGCCATTGGGTCCTAGAAGTGAGACGATGGAACCCTCATCAATGTGAAGATCCACCCCTTGCAAAATCGGCGTGCTGTTGTAGGAAAAATAAAGATTTTCAGCGCTGTAAAAACTCATGCAAACCCTTTTTTCGCATTTTTCAACGCAAAAACAAAGATAGGAATACCAATAAGCGAAGTCGCAATACCGATGGGAATCTCCACGCTCATCGACGTACGGCACAAGGTATCGACGATGATGAGAAAGGTCGCTCCCAAAAGTGCGCACATCGGAAGCAGAACGCGGTTATCTGCTCCCACTAAAAAGCGCGCAATATGCGGTATGATAAGCCCCACCCAGCCGATCATTCCAGCAACGACAACGGTGAGCGTACTCAGCAAAGTAGCGAGTAAAATTGCACTGTTGCGCACCCACACCACACGCACTCCCAGCGCCTTCGCATCTTCATCGCCCAGACTTAAAACATTGAGGTATTTGCCCATTAAAGAGAGCGCAATGGTGCTAAAAATCAGAGGAATGGCAACGCCAGAGAGTGTTTTCATATCGACCGCGCTGAAAGAGCCCATCAACCAATAAACAATCGTCGGAAGTTTGTTGTACGGGTCGGCGACATACTTCACCGTTGAAAGCAGTGCAGAGAAAAGCGAGCTGGAGATGACGCCACCAAGGACTAAAAGAATCGTCTGCGAGCCGCTTCTGCCATAAATCTTCGCCACACCAAGGGCGACTAAAACGGCTACAAACCCAAAAGCAAAGGAAAAAAGTTGCACCCCAAACCAACTCTCAGAGATCATAATGCCAAGTGCTGCGCCAAACGAAGCACCGGCAAGCACGCCCAAAATACCAGGCGAAACTAGAGGGTTGACAAACATCGCTTGAAACGCACCACCCGAAACCGAGAGTGCTGCGCCGACTAAAATGACCGCTAAAATGCGTGGTAAGCGAATGTCAAAGACAATGTTGGAAAGCAGCATTACCTCATTGGGAGCCGTGCCAATGTTCAGCAGTTTCCATAACAGCAGTTGCGTAAGCGTGCTAAGGTCGATCTCATAGCGACCAAGGGCTAGGGAAATGAGCAAACTTAACCCAAGCAATACAGCCATCATGCCAAAAAGAAACGAGTTTTTCATAGCACGCCCGAGATGTGATGGATATGCTCATCGGTTAGATCAATGTTCAAAAAGAGTTTGTAAAACTCACGCATCTCTTGCGCAAATTGCTCCGAATTGGGCGTATTGTAAAAGATATGCGTCAGCCATCGCACGCCCAAAAGCCGCATAAACGAAGGCGGTCGATCGATCCAGTTAAACGGCACTTTAGGTACGAGAAAGATTTTGCCCTCATGAACCGCTTTGATGGAATTCCACCTCGCATCGCTTTTGACTTTCTCAAAAAATTCTCTCTCTTGCGCGATGATGACATCGGGATTGTATAAAATAACTTGTTCTAAAGAGACCTTTTCAAGCCCAAGTCCGCTTTTGGTCGGGCAGAGATGCGGATTAATCCCCCCTGTAAATTTGATCGCTTCGTAGTGAAATGACTGGTCACACTCGGTTGCAAGCCCATCTGCACCCTCAGCATAATAGACAACAGGGCGTTTTGTCGCGTTTTGTTGCACAACCCTTTTGGTTTTTTCCAGTACGGCACTGGCATAGTCTGAAAGCACTTTCGCACGAGCTTGCCTGTTTAAAACTTCGCCAAAGAAAAGGTAGGCTTTGGACAGACTCTCAACACTCTCTAAATCCACATTTATACTAGGTATCTTGCTGCTCTCAAACAGGTACTGCGCTAACTGACTCGAAGCATCGTTATTCCATAAAAAGACCACATCGGGATGCAACGAGAGCAAGGTTTCCCTGTTCATACTGTTCCCTCCTCCTTGAAGACCTCCCACAACGGGAAGTGCCATAAAACGAGGATCGAGCATATTGGAGGATTCGTTATTGCCACGCGCATGGTTAAAGTTCAGCCCTACGATCAAAGAAGCATCAATCGTATAGATCATATACGTTGATGGTGGTGAAGTCCCAAATACTTTGGTGATGACATCAGGGATTTCAACTTTTTTACCGCCCATATCGACGATCTCACGAGCACTCAAACTTACGAGTAACCCCAAAAGTACTAAAATGATTTTTTTCATACCAATTCCTTTGTTACTTCGCAATACGGTCGCACTTTTTCATTAAAGGTTCGCAATAAACTCACATTTTCAAGCAGATCAACCCCAAGCGGTTTGAGCGTTATCGTGACGTGGCTCAAACGTGCTTGAATGGCTTTGATTTTTTCAATACACGTTTTAGCATCGCCAATGATGCCACAGTCAAAAAACTTCTGCCCATCAAAAAAGGTGTTGCGCTCCACGATCAGTTTTTCATAATGGGTTTTATTGAAATGAGGTGATTTGTGAAACGAAGAAGCGGCACGCATCGACTTGGCAAAATGGTCAATCGCAGGACGTGCTTTATACACTGCCTCTTCGATGCTAGGGGCAACATAAAACGTACGTAACAGCACGATCTGTGGCTTAAACCCAGCGATCGTTTCGTACGCGTGGCTCACCCGTTCGCACTCGTCTAAATCAACCCCTTGCGAGAGCATCAGTCCAAACCCTTTTTGGGCAGCAAACGCAATGGTTTCATCCGAGGCAAAGGTTGCGATGTACGTTGGTATAGCGGTTTGAAATGGTTTGGGCTCGATATCTACTTCTGCAAAATTGATGTATTCACCCTTAAAACCCACGGGATTTTCGTTTACATGTAAAAGCTGCGTTACCGCGTCCACACACTCAAACATCATTGGACGAAGATTTTCAACAGTGACATTGAAATGCTTAGAATCGGGCGCAAACGCGCCTTTGGCAAAGCCTAAATTCATCCGTCCTTTGGTGAGATGATCCAGCGTCGCAACCTCTTCTGCTAAACGAATTGCATCGTAAAAAGGGGCTAAAAACCCTGCACAGCCAAGCCTTGCGTACTTTGTTCTTGCCGCGACATACGCTAAGAGTAACGTGGGTGATGGGCAGATGCTAAAGTCGTTAAAGTGATGTTCACCCACCCAGATTTCATCAAAACGCATCGCATCGGCAAGCTCGATCAACTTGAGCTGATTTTCAATCGCTTGGTTGGCATTGACATTAAAGCGCTCAAAAAGGCAAAAAATTCCCCATTTCATAGAATGCCAAACTCCTCTTTCATGTCTTCATACAAAAAACGTTTCATCGGTACGCTTGTGCTTCGGCGGTTGACCATTCGCATCGAAAAAGGCTCGATCCAGTTCCAAAACTCCCCGATCAACTCTTTGGGAAAATCAAGATCGTGCAGGGTCTGTTTATACGCCATCAACCACACAACCCTTGCCTCATCATCGATGGCAAAAGGGGCATGCGTGCGACACAAAGAAGGTGGACCGTAACTAAACGTATAGGTTTTTTCACCACCCAACGCTTGAATAAGAAAATGGCTCGCTTTGGTCACGCCTTCCATAAAATGAGCCTCATCACTCGGGTACATCTGCGCAACAGCGCTTTTTTGAAGCAAGCGGTGATGATGCAACACAATTTTATGAATCGTTTCTGCACCTATTTTTGCTAAAAAGTCAGGTTTTGGCAAAATAATCGAAGGCAGCGGCGCTTTTAAGTTGATAGGGCTCCATTGAAGGCTTTCGCTCTTTTTAGCGACTGAAGGTTTATGAAGAAAATGATGACCATTGCACATGAAATTTCCTTAAGATTTGAGCTTAAAAACAACGGGAATTGCGATCTCTAACGCCTCTTTGGGTGGAAACTCAAACGGAGTCGCATCCAAAACGGCATCGATGGCATTACGATCTAAAACCACTTTGCCACTGGACTTTGCAATCTTAATAGACGAGGCATCAACCGTTCCATTGGCATGAATCAAAAATTGTACGACCGCCTCGCCCTCCACGCCCATCTTTTTAGCCATGGAAGGGTAACGAAGACTCTCTTGGATTTTTTGCCTCACTTTGGCAAGATAGATGGAGAGCAGATCGTCGCTTTGGCGCGCAGCAGGTGCGCTAATCGCTTGTTCTTGTGCTTTTGCAGGTGCTACTGCTTCGACACGTTGTTCGACAAAAGGCTCAGGCGAAGGAGTAGATGTGACAACCTGTTTTGGCGTTGGCACGGTTTTAACGATCTCTTTTGGTACTTTTTTTTCAGGCTTTTTCGCTACGATTGGCTCTGGTGGTGGCGTTACATCGTGTTTGATTTCTTCCGTTACAGGCATAGGTTTTGGCTCATCCAAAAAACTCACTTGCGTGACGATAAACTCGCGCATAGCAGGCTTTGGTATCATCATACTTCCCATAAAAAGCGCATACGCAATCATTACATGTAAAAAGAGTGTTCCAAATGAAGCGGCGAAAAAATGCGATGCTTTCACGCGCCACCCTTTGTTGTCTGAATCGCAAAGGTGCTGATGCGGTGTTTTTTGCACAGATCGATCACTTTGACCACATATTCAAACGGTGTTTTCGCGTCACTTCGCAGTAAAATATGAGGCTCAGACGCACTGATCTGGGCGATTTTGGCATCCAAATCTTCGAGCGAAACCGCTACATCATCATAATAAAGCTCACCTGATTCGCTCAATGAAAGTGTAATCGGTTTTTGCTCATCTTTGCGGTTTTCAGCATTGGAGGCTTGGGGAAGAGTGAGCGGAATTTTACCTTGGGTCACAAAGGTAGCCGTGACCATAAAAATGACCAAGATGACCAGTACAATGTCCACAAAAGGGGTCATATTGATCTCGGCAATATCGCTCTCATACACAAATTTACGCTTCATCGAGCTGCGCTTCTTTGTATGTTAAAATGACTTTGACCCGTCTGATGAAATAGTTGTACGCGATAACGCAAGGAATCGCGACAAAAAGCCCCGTCGCAGTGGCGATCAACGCTTCAGAGATACCTTGCATAATAGGTTGCACATCAAACGCATTAGAAGCACCAATCGTATGAAACGCTTGGATAATGCCCAAAACGGTTCCAAAAAGTCCTATAAAAGGGGCATTATTGCCAAAGGTAGCTAAAATGCCCAAACGCGCCTCAAGGCTAAGACGCAACGTATAATAATCCATATTTTGATACTTTTTTTCAATCACACTAAACGCTAAAAGACGCTCTATCATCACCCCAACCGCTATCACACTCATGGTGACCAACACCCACAGTACAGGGTCGATCCCTAACAGGGCAAACGATAAAAGTTTTTCACTCAACATCTCTTCTCCTTAAAATAGCCATTTCCAAAACCCTTTAGGCTCAACCGATATGTACTGCACATAAATAACGGTTGAGCGAAAAAGAGCTGACAACAAGAAACGAGACCATTATAACGTAATATATATGACAATACAACGGTAAAGTATACACCCACCACCTACTTAAGTGTTTAAAAAATAAGCAATCCCTTTTCTAAAAGGCTTTCCAAAAGCGCTTCACACGACTTTTGTGCTATACTTATTTTTAAATTACTCCTTCCTAGGATACAGAGGACACCCATGTTAGAAGCACGACTTTGGATGAAAAAAAGCGATAAAAATTTTCTTGGCAAAGGGCGCATTGAGCTTTTAGAGAACATTCGAGAGTTTGGCTCAATCCACGCAGCCGCCAAAGCCATGAAGATGAGTTACAAAGCCGCATGGGATTCGGTAGATGCCATGAACAATCTCTCAGAGATTCCTTTGGTGCTAAAAACAAGTGGCGGCAAAGGTGGTGGTGGGACGATTATCACCCCAAAAGGCGAAGAGGTTATCGCGGCATTTCATAACTTGCAAGCTAAACATCAGCAATTTTTAGATCTTTTTGCCAACAGTGACGACCTGCTTACCATCGTTCAAACCCTAAGCCGACTCTCATTGAAACTGAGTGCGCGCAACCAACTTATCGGAACTATCAGCGCGATTAGCGAAGATGCCGTCAATGTTGCGATTGAGCTGACTATCAAAGCTGCTGATAAAATTTATTCCAGTATTACCAAAAACAGTTACCAAGAGCTTGGTCTTCATCTTGGAGAGAGTGCCATTGCGATCATCAAAGCAAGCTCTGTGCTTCTTTCAAAAACAAAACCGACTATTGCGTGTGAAAACCTCCTCAAAGGCACAATCATCCAAATCCTCAGTGACACATCCAACACCGAAGTGACGCTGGAATTGGAGAGTAAAAGCACCATCACAGCGACCATTACCAACGATGCATTTGAGCCACTTAATCTCAAAATAAACGAAGAAGCGTATGCTTTTTTCAAAGCTTCCAATGTTATTTTAGGCGTTTGATACTATCTTGAACGCCTTTCCCCTCTCTTTTAAAATGCTTAAATAGTAACCATTTTGGTGCATATAAAATAACACCTCAGCTATTTTTACTCTTGCCATACACTTTTTTTCCTGCTACCATTATATTTTAATTTATATAACGTATTAGCGTAAAAATTATTACGTATTCTAATGCACTAAGGAGACACTATGCCTGTCATGATCGATGGAATTAAAGTTCAGTTATTCAGTGAGTGCGATACAAACGCCCCTTTCCCCACTGCCGATGAGACGCCAAGGCGTGCACACCCCAAGATCGATATGATCTTCCCCGAAGTCTTTTTCCCTTCCAATAGAACCTATTTAGCTCTTGGTGAAGCCAAAATTCGTGAAGTGGTCAAAGTCCACCATGAGCTTGTGCGTCACAGTAAGATCGGGCATCTCTATCCGCAAGAGGAAGCTGATTTTATCGCAGCTACAAGTAAAATCGAAGACTTTTTTGTGCAGATGCTAGGCGGCAAAGACCTCTACACGAGCGTGCAAGGGCATCCCAAACTTCGCGATCGCCATTTTCCCTTTGAAGTGACCGAAACAGGGCGCGATATTTGGCTGATGAGTTTTCGAAAAGCCCTCAAACAATGCGCCGTTCCTAAAGAATTTTTGCCTGAAATTTGGAATTGGGTTGAGTCCATCTCGATTCGTATGATTAACAGGCGGACGAGTATGGAGATGGTCAAGCGCTACCCATATGAGAGTATCCGCTCCTATTTTGATGCTGAATAATCTTTACATGTAAACCAAAATCTCAAGGAAATTAGAATGAAGAAAACCTCGCTTTCATGGATCGTTGCTATGAGTTTGTGTTCTGCGTGTGCGGCACAAAGTGTTACCTTAGAGCCCGTTGCTGTTGAAGGAGAACAAGAGGCTTCCACACCCATTCGTTTAAGTGACGCAAAGACCGCTCTTCTTTTAGAAGATCAAACTTCTCAGCCGTCCACGCTTAATGAAGCACTGAGCGATACCTTTTTTGTCAACTACAAAAAAGCGGGTGAATACAACTCGGAGCCTTACATCAGAGGGCGTTCGGTTGCAGGTGTTCCCATTTATATCGAAGGAATGCGTCTTAATGCAGCCCATAATGACGCCACCAATCTCTTTAATATGAGTGATGTGGCAGAAGTGGACGTTTACAGAGGTGCGAATGGTGCGACGCTTGGTATGGGCGCTATGAGCGGTGGCGTGGTCGTGAAATTTAAAGAACCACAGTTTAGCACGAGTGATGAATTTCAAACATCAAGTTTTATCAATGCCAAAACCTCTCTGTTCTCAACCACAGGCTATGCGACAACGCTTGGTACGACGCTGTATAATCAATGGCTCAATGTCTCCTTTAGCGGCGGGGTGAATGAGTATAATGCTTACGAAAATGGCAGTGGCGATGAAGTGCCTCATTCGGACTCGGAAGCCTCACATTACAACCTTTCCGCAGCCATTAAAACGGGTGATGACAGCTATATTTACGGTCGTTTTATGAAAGATAAAAGCAGCTCTGCCGATCCACTTTCACGCTACCAACAAAGTGGCATTTGGTACTATACCGATCATCCCGATGACGATGCCAAAACCTACTTTTTTGGCTTTAAAAAAGGCGAATGGAATGGGTTCAGTGACATTGACCTCCAATTCTTTGGCAATGACCTTCACTATGATGTCAATACCAAAAAAGAGTCTTCGGTGCCTTACGCCACAGAACTTTTCAGGGAGAGTGAGACCAGAGGTGTTAAACTCTCTGCTAAAAAAGAGCTAGACGCACACCAAACACTTTCATTGGCGATGACTTATTCTAAGATGGAGATCACCAATGGTGTGAGACAATGGAGCACCAGTACGAATTCATGGGGTGATTGGAGCAGTGCCTTTGGAATTAAAGGAGGCGATATTACTACGATGGGGGTTCAAATTGCCGATGATATTAAATTCGATAAGGCATTTTACACGCTTGCGCTTGGCTATGAAAACGTCAAACGCAACGTCACTTCCAATGTCAATACAACCAAACTAGACTCCCTAATCCCCGAAGCGCTTGATACACTGATTCAAAAAACCAACACCGATGAACGCGACAATCTTCTCTCCATGAGTGCCAAAGCAGGCTATGAATTTTCACCCGCTTTTGTACCCTATATCAAACTCTCTAATGCAGAGCGAACCCCTTATTTTAACGAAGCGTATGGCAATAATCCAAGTAATGGAAGTCAAATTCCCAATCAAACGCTTGAAAATGAAAAAGTATGGGACATCGATGTAGGCATGGATGGTAAATACGAGCGTTTTTACTACACCTCAGCGCTTTACTACCAACGCTACTCGGATTACATCGAGCTTGTTAAAACAGGCTACCTGACCACGGGTGGACTTCCTATCAAACGTTACATCAACCTAGATGAAGCGATCATTTACGGTGCTGAAGCGATGGCAGGCTATGGACTAGGGAATGATCTTTTTGTGGAAGCGGCGTATCTGTACACACACGGTCAAAATGAAGATGATGACACACCTTTAGCCTTTATCGCCCCTCAAAAACTCACTCTCTCTTTGGCACAAAAACGCTCAAAAGGGCTCAGTTGGAAACTCGAAGAAGTCTTTGTTGACAATCAAGACCGTATCTCCAGCGTCAATGGCGAAATCGCAACACCGGGGTATTCTTTGACAAACGCTTCGATGAGTTATGGATTTTCAAAACTAGGCATTCTTAAAAATGCTGTGGTCAGTTTTGAACTCAATAATATCTTTGATAAATCGTATCGTGAACACCTCGATAAAATCTCTTCAACAGCATGGTATTTACCTGACAACGCTGGTATCAACGGTGTTTTATCGCTTAAAGCGGCATTTTAAAAGGAGTTCTGATGCGTTTTACTCTTGCTTTTTTACTGATGTTTGTTTCGCTTTTTGCCAATGAAGCGCGCACCTTTGTCGATATTTCAGGCAAATCGATCACGTTGCCTGAACCTATCACGCGTATTTATGGCTCGGCGCCACCGATTAGTTTTATGATTTACGTCATTGATGATGCACCTCTCATTGGTGTGAATTTTCCACAAACCAACCAAGATAACGCCAATGGCGACACATTTTTGTCCAAACATTTTATGAGCCTTCCGATTTTAGGCGGTTGGCATGGCAATAACACACCCAACCTTGAAGCCATTATCGCCGCAAAACCCGACGTGATCATCACATGGGATACGCCGCTTCTGAATGAAAAAACGGCGAAAGATATAGCGCGCATCAACATTCCTGCACTGAAAGTGAACATCGATGATTCGCGTAACTATCCTGAAGTGTTTCGCTATCTTGGTAAAGTCATGCACAAAGAGGAGCGCGCCAATGCGCTTGCATCCATGGCTCAAACCTATTTGGATGAGCTGAAAACCTTTGTGGCAAGCGTTCCTCTAAGTGAGCGTACCAAAGTCTATTATGCCGAAGGTTCTTTTGGCTTGCAAACCGAGTGCGATGTCTCGTTTCACTCCGAACCTTTGATGCTTGCAGGGGGAAATTTAGTCCATAAATGCGTTCAAAACAGCGTCATCGGCATGCAAGAGGTTAGTTTTGAGCAGGTTTTGAGTTATGAGCCTGAGGTGATTATCGTTCAAAGTCCTGCCTTTTACAAAACAATCTTTGAAGATAAGAAATGGGCGTTGCTTAAAGCGGTACAAGCCAAACATGTTTATCTTATTCCAAAATCGCCTTTCAACTGGACAGATCGTCCGCCTTCTTTTATGCGCATCATTGGCGCACACTGGATCGCAAGCAAGCTCTATCCTACCCGTTATCCGTACAAAATTCAAGAAAAAGTCAGAGCGTTTTACCAACTCTTTTTTGGTGTCTCGCTCAGTGATAAAGAGCTTAAAACCTATTTTGATCTTTAACAGCGATTGCTTCCTAAAGAAGCTTTTTAAGAGAAGGAAATGCCTTATGATTTGCCCAATTTGCGAACGAAGATGCCGTGTGGAAGACAACGGCATAGGTGCATGTGGACGTTACCAATGCCAAAATGAGACGATGATAGAACGCTTTGCTAATTCGTATCTTGTCGTAGCACCCATCTCTGCTGAGACGATGCCCGTGCTTCATTTTCATCCCCGTGCCAAATTTTTGCAAATTAGCACCACAGGGTGTAATTTTGACTGTTTGGGGTGCATCTCAACCGTTGTTGCCAAAGAGATGAATGTACAAAGCCCAGCGCTTAAACAGTTATCGCCGATGCAAATTATCAACAAAGCATTAGAGCAAAAATGCGATGGAATCGCCTTTTTAATGAATGATCCCCTCGCCTCGTTTTACACGTTTCTTGAAATTTGCACCCTTGCCAAAGAGTATGGTCTGTTGACAGGGTGTTCCACCAATGGCTATTTCACACCCGAATCTCTTGATCTACTCGCCCCTCATTTAGATTTTGTCAACATTGGGCTTAAAGGTTTGTGCAATGACGTCTACAAAAGTTGTGGCGCAAACAGCTACAAACCCGTTTTGCGCAATATTGAACTTTTTTACCGAAAAGGCGTTCATGTCGAAGTAGCATATATTCATAAAAAAGATAACGAAGAAGAGGTCTTAGCGATAGCGGAGACTTTATCACACATCTCTAAAGAGATTCCCCTTCAAATCATGCGGTTTATCCCTATTGATGATGCGAGCATTAGCCTTGAGCCTTCCATATTAGCCTCTGAGATGCTTTATAAAAAACTCATATCACATCTTGATTATGTCTATCTTTTCAACTCCCCAGGATCGGAATGCCTCAATACCTACTGTCCTGAATGTGGTGCACTGATTTTTGAGAGAGATTTTTACGGTCCAATGGGTTCAAAATTAAGAACGATTAGCCTTAACTATCAGAATAACACCTGCGCACACTGCCATCATCTTCTTCCCATCATAGGAGAACCGTGTCAAAAAGTATTTGATGAAGATGGTTTTGAAGGCGGCTATCCACTCACCAGAGCCTTAGAAATTGTCGAAGGAACACTCGTAACTTTGGGTGTTACAGAGCAAAAAGATGTCACAACGTGTTGGGAAGAACTTTTACGAGGTGACGGGCTGAAACGTTTACATGTAAACATTCAAAACTTTGACGATTATGCCAAAACGATTGAATATCTTGCCACACTGACCCATAGAGAAGATACTGCCAAAAAGCTTTTAACCTATATGCGAGAGAAGATTGCTGTCATTGCGCAAGAACTCCCCAACATACAAACCAAACCACGCGTCTATTACGTGATGGGGAAGCCCCTGTTTGCACTTGAAGAGGAGCGTCTTGAAAATCAATTGGTAGAGATGGCAGGAGGTATTAGTGTCAACAAAACGCTCAGTTTAAAAGGAAGACCCGGACGAAAAATATCAGCTCAAAAACTCAACGAGCTCAATCCTGATGTTATTTTTATTTCGTCATTTTTGGATTGTCCGCTAGATGAGTTTTACGCGTATTGTGAAAAACAAGGCATTGTTGTCAATGCAACGAAACACAAACGCATCTATACGCACCTTGCCCCTTGCTTTGATTTTGGTAGTCCTCGTTGGATTTTAGGCTTGATGCACATTGCCAATATGCTGCATCCCGAACGGTATCATTTCGATGTTTTAAAAGAAGCAACCCTCTTTTATCGGGAGTTTTACGAAAGTGACTTTACGATTGCTTCGGTTAATCGCTCCTTTGCAAAACCAAGCAAATACCACACAATGATGCAAATTTAAGCACTGCCCTCTTGTACTTAGAGGTAAATTTCGTTATAGTTGCATGTATATAACGTTGCAAAGGACAGAGCATGGAACCCAATTTCAATTTTTGGGATAATATGGCAAAGCGCTACCCGCGTTTTAATGATATTTCAATGAGTAAAGATGTCAATCACATCATCAACTGGTGTCAAAACAGAAATGTCTCATTTGAAGGTGCTTCTATTTTAGATATTGGTGCAGGTACGGGAACCATTGCCATTCCTTTAGCCCAAAAAGGTGCACACGTCACGGCTATGGACATTTCTGAGGGTATGTTAGCCGCACTCAATGAAGATGCCAAAGAGCAAGGCGTTAGCTTACAAATGCACACGCACCAAAGCGATTGGGATTCGTTTCCTCTGAGTCAACAGTACGACATCGTGATCGCGTCCATGACACCTGCGATTAGCGATCTTCAAAAAATTGACAAAATGCTAGGTGCGACCAAAGGACTTGGCATTTACGTAGGCTGGGGAAAATATCGCATCAATAAACTGGTCGAAGCCTTGGTCAAGGCGCATATCATCGAAGAAGAGGAAGATTGCGCATCGGCAGGTTGCATTAAAGCGGCGCAATTTATTGACATCTTAGATGAGCGAAACATTCCTTATGAGAGCAGTTTTTTTGAAACCTCTTGGAGTGAAACGTATAGTTTTGAAGAGGCAAAAGAGTACGCCTACGATCAACTCAAACGCAAAGAAATCGTACCCAACGAAGCAATCGTTGAATCCATTTTGTCCGAAAATCTTGATGGCGATAAAGTCCAAGTAACCACGGAAGCTGAAAAAGGGATTATTTTATGGAGAGTTGCGTAAGAAGATGAAGATGCCAAAAGGCATCTTCTCGTAATTTTATTCTTTAATCAATAAAACGCTAACTGCTTTAACCACGACTTTAACTTTGTCACCCTCTTTAAGACCCATCTCTTCAATCGATTCCATCGTCATCACTGAGCTCATTTTATTGGCAATAATGTCGCCTACATCGACTTGGCACATCACTTCGCCTTTTTTAATCTTTGTAACCGTTGCAGTGATCTCATTTCTAGCGCCGTATTTCATCTCAGACTCCTTGGGTTAATGTAGGAAAATCCTACTCCAAAGCCTTATAACCTGTCAATTCCAAACGCTTTACATGTAAAGATGTTTAGAGCCATTCCAAGCGCTTATTTTCAAGAGGCAAAGCTCCTTTATGTTATACTTGCATCAAATTCTACTAAAGGTTTTGGGGATGTTCTACACCGTTTTGGCTATTTTCTCAGGTGCTGGTTTTGGTGCACTTTTACGCTGGTTTTTAGGTACTAAACTCAACAGCTACACCCCTTCTATTCCCTTAGGAACACTCAGTGCCAATTTAATTGGCGGATATTTGATTGGATTATTTATCGCTTTCTTCGCCTCCAACACAGCCATTGCACCCGAATGGCGGCTTTTCATCATTACAGGATTTTTAGGTGGACTCACCACCTTTAGCACCTTTAGCGCCGAGATCGTCGCCCTCATTCAAGAAGGACGTTTTAGTATGAGCGTTGTCGCAGTTTTTTTACATGTCATGGGTTCAATTACGATGACGCTGCTGGGCATTGCCAGTTACACCCTACTTCACAAAGGAAGCTTATGAAAGGTTTTCAACTCGTTTTTTTAACCCTACAAAGTCGCAAACACCCCAATGGTGAGCACATCAGCCAGTGGCTTATGGATGTTTCTGAAAAAATTGGCATCAAAGGCGTAACGATTTTAAAGGCATCCCAAGGTATTGGAAGAGATGGAAAACTGCACTCTTCAAACTTTTTTGAACTGGCGGATGAGCCCCTTGAGATTATGATGAATGTGAATGAAGCAGAGTGTGAAAAACTCTTTACACTTCTAAGTGAAGAGAAGCTGGGACTTTTTTACACCAAAACTGCGATCGAATTTGGGACAATTTAGTTCAGGAGCGTTCGTGCCCAGTCAGTTTTAAGAACGCTCATCTTTTTTTTCAAAAACTCCACTCTCTTGCACCTTTTTTTATGACACAACGATACATGACTCTAAAAATAAGTCACGCAAAAATAGACGAATTAATTTTACAAAATTTAATGATATTTGTATACAACTTTACTAAGGTATCAAAATTTATTTTATTTTTAAAATTTTATCACATATCACTTATCAAATAATCATCATTTATGAGTCTAATTCTCAAAAGTACATTTTTTATTGAAAAACACCATAAAAAGGCATCAAAGTGAATCTTTATGCCACAAAAAAGACACTTTTACTACATAATAGGGCTTAAAAGTACTATCATTTCTCCTAAAAATCCATTTATATACAACTGATCTATCTGATATACTTCATAAAAATATGGAAGTATTAAGGTTAATCTTTCTTCCCACTCATGAAAAGATGACGAAAAAATAATAACCATTTCTTTATAAAGGAGGAAATGATGACACTACCTCATTATAGTATTACAGAAGAGCATTTTAGAATCGATAAAATCGAATATCTAACGCCTGTTCCTCGGCATAAACATGATTGCTATGAGCTTTTTTTTATTCTTGAAGGCGAAGGAACATTTTACGTGGATTGTCAGAGTTATGAAATTCACAAACACTCCTTTTTTCTCGTCTCTCCCAATCAAATCCATGGCTGGGAACACACGCGCAATCTTCATGGGTATCTTTTGAAATTCGATGCCTCTTTCTTCTCTGAGCGATCGTTCATCGAATACATCTCTCTTTTTCATTTTGATACGGTGAATGTCAGCGAGTCTGAATTTTTATCCTTTGAGTCTGTTCTGAAAAGCTTACATGTAGAATACCGCACATCCAAATCATTTAAAGATTGCACGATTACCAATCTACTTCAAATTTTGCTCATTTATGTCAAACGTGCGTTACCTGCAAAACCTGCATCGTTTATGACCAATGCGCTTTTTACAAAACTCAATGATCTTATGCATGAGAACAACTACCAAATCACACCTGTCACCTACTACGCTAAAAAATTAAAAACCAGTGTCAAGCTTCTCAATCAAGCTATTAAAGAGAGTTCAGGCTTTAACTGCGGTGAATTTATTCGCACGAAGACGATGCAAGAAGCCAAAAGACTTCTCAAATACGACACCATGTCTTGCAATGAAATTGCTGATCGTTTAGGCTTTATAGACCCCTCGTACTTCAGTCGATTCTTTAAACGTGAAGTGGGTGTTTCTCCCAAAAATTTTCGTAACGCATTGGAACAAAAGTACAATTTTTAATAATGAAAATCCATTTTAAAAAGAAAAGTTAATCGTTATAATTTATCTGAAATTTAACTTTCGGAGGAATTACAATGAAAAAAATCGCTATCGTACTTTTAAGTACTGTTGTCTGTGGCACTTTGGCGAGTGCTAAGATTGTTCAACAATTTGAACCAGAAAAAGATACTTCTGCTTTCAGTGGAAAACCAGAAGTCAGTTTTGCCGTTGACTTGTCTTTTTACTATCAAGGATTAAGTCAAGACTGGCAAGGTACTACGACAAATGGCACAACCTATACCACCAACAGTGGTATTGAAGAAGCGCTTATTTTGCCAACGGCAAACTTTGATATTTACGGAAAAATCATGAGTGGTTTTAATGTTAAGTTACAAACCATGCTAGCAAGTCACCACCACAATGAAACCTATGTTAAAGGTGGTTATGCAACCATCGATAACTTGGATTTTATAGCGCCTGGTTTTCTCTCAAACATTATGCACGATACAACGATTAAAATCGGTGTCAATGACATTAACTATGGTGATGATCAGTACAGAAGAACGGATAACGCGAATGTGATGCGAAACCCCTTTATCAATAACTTAGCCGTTGATGGTTACACACAAGGTACGCATATTGAAGTGCTTTACCGTATTCCGGCTATCAGTTCATTTGCGATGGTGGGTATCACGAACGGTCAAGCTAACCCTCAAGATACAACCATTGTTGAGACATCAAGTACAAGCAGTAACCGTTATGCGCTTTATGGTAAACTTGGATTCGATCACGAATTCAGTGATGATTTACGCTTTAGAATTAGCGAATCTGTCTATTATATCGAAGGTGTCAACAGAGTTGATTTATACAATGGCGATAAAGCAGGTAATGTTATTCGAAACGTTTATGGTACAGCAAATACCGATGTTTTCTCTTCAGGATGGCAACCAACATCGGTTTACACTTCTGTGGGTACAGCGACCATAACACCGGATGTTCTTGCCGCTAAAACAAACCTTTTCTTAAAATACAAAGATACCGAATTTTACGCTATGTATGAAGTCATCAATGCAGAAGACATTAACGGTAAATCTGCCGATACAAAACACTACGCAGTCGATCTTGTCCAACGTTTTTACAATGACAAATTCTGGCTAGCAGCACGCTATGAAAATGCTGTTCAAGAATATCAAGATGCCTTCAATGACTTTGGTGATGCAGAATTAACCCAATGGCAATTAGCAGCAGGTTGGTTCCTCTCTAAAAATGCTGTTGCAAAAATCGAATACATCGATCAAGAGCGTGAGAAATTTTCTATCTATAGAAACGGCAACGCAAGCTTCAACGGCTTTATGGTCAACGCAGCGCTTAGCTTCTAATTTTACAAGGATTTAACGTGAAAAAATTGATTTGCAGCCTTTTACTTTTATCTGGTTTGGTTTACGCTGAGAACATTGAGATTCATGGAACATCGACACTCCATGATTGGAAAATGGTCTCAAACAAAACCGATGTTGCTTTTGAAAACGATGGTTCTAAAATCACAAAACTGAACGTTTCCGTTCAAATTAAAACACTGAAAAGTGGTGATGAAGGACTCGATGAGAAAGCTTATGAGACACTCAAAATTGATCGCAACAATGTGATTACCTTTAAGCTTCTTGAAGCTGATTTAGCAGCAGGCACGGTTAAAGGTGTTTTCAAAGTGCTTGATAAAGAGCGAACCGAAACACTGAAGCCTGAAGTTTTAACGCTCGATCATGTTGCGGGTAACTTTAAAGTCAAAATGACAGAGTTTGGTCTTGAAATCCCATCTGTTATGTTTGGTGCAATTAAATCAGGTGATGAAGTAACCGTTAAATACGACATCAAGAAATAAGATCCTTAAACCCATATTCTAAGAAGAGAGGTCATGACCGCCAAGCTTCCTCTCTTCTAAAACTCCTTAAATAGTCTCTTTGCTACAGCTTTTTTATAAGAGCTGTAGCAAAAATTGTGTCCTATTTTAGAGGTGAGTCAGTCCATTAAATTAAGTATTTCATGTTAGAGTACACGCGTATGAACATTGCTATACTTATTGAAGTGTATCGTTTCATTTCACAGCCTCGTTTACATGTAACGATGCGAATACCATACAAATTTTAGCAGGAAATCTAATGCACACGGAAGTCAAGCTTTTTTACGATATTGACCCAAACAGCCCCAATGAGGAGCGAAATTTTTTTATCGGACAAGCTAAGCATGCACCTTTGCCAGAAGGAACGCCTCCTCCACTCCCGCACCGTCACCCTTTTTATGAAATTATTTTTGTTGAAAAAGGCAATGGCATTATGCGCATTGACTTTACCGATAGACCGATGCAAAAAGGCTCTTTGTACCTGATGCTCCCTTCTCAAATCCATTTACCTCTTTACACGGGAGAATTTCAAGGCTTTTTGCTCCGTTTTGACATCTCCATTTTTGCAGACAAGACATTTTTGGAAAATCTCTCTATCTTTAATTTTGATTATCTGCTGGTTGAAGAGCCCGCTTACAGTGCCTTAGAGGGGTTGTTACTCAGTTTACATGAAGAGTTTAAAAGCGAAAAAGCACTGAAACAGTGTACGATCAACAACTTACTCAAACTCTTTTTGATTCAAGTACAAAGGCTTCTGCCCAATGTCGTCAATGAAAACACCCAAACGACTATTTTTGGCTCACTCAACACTCTTTTAGAGAGCAATAATTATAAAATTCAAACGCCCGCTTTTTATGCCAAAAAACTCAAAATTTCACTCAAAGTGCTCAATCAAGCCGTCAAAGAGTACACAAGCATTCCTTGTGGTGAATACATTCGCTCCAAAACGGTCATAGAGGCCAAACGACTGCTCTGTTATACAGGAATGAATTCCAATGAAATTGCTGCGATGCTAGGCTTTGAAGATGCGGCCTATTTTAGCCGCTTTTTTAAACGAGAGACGGGATTTACCCCATTGGTATTTCGAAAGCAATCACTTTAAAAAAAGCCCCATTTCTGGGGCTTTTATCTTTACATGTAAGCCTACATGTAAAACAATTTTTCTGCCTCACAAGAGGCAAGCTTCAGTGACTCCTACGTAGTTTTTCAAGCTTGGCTTGGAAAGCGTGTAAAGTTAAAACTTGCCTTTTTCTTTCAGCTTCTTATACCACGCATTGTGAAGGATCTTCACTTCCTCTTCTTCGACGTAGCCTGTGATAATGCTATGCACAGCGCCTTTAATCGCAAACATAGACATATACACATGGGTAATGAAGAGTGCAACGACGGCAAATCCCATAACGTTATGCAAAATCGCTGCAACGCGCAGTAAATCAATCTGGCTAAGACCTGTGATATTATGTAACATTTCCATCTTGAAGTCCAAGAAAAACATAAAAGCACCACTTAAAATCATCGTGATGCCACCAAGGATTGCGACCCAGTACCACATCTTTTGACCGGCGTTAAATTGGGTTGCATTAATGATCTGTTTCTCTTTAGAAAGGTAGCCTCCGAGAATCATAAACCACTTCACATCTTCCAGATTAAACAGTGCCTCTTTAAGCCACATCAACGCCATTGGAATGACCACAATCGCAAAAGGAATGGTAAAGAGTCCATGAAGGTTCTTTGCCATTCTCACGAGCGTTCCACCCCCAAAGAAGTCACCAAACACGATGATGAATCCTGTGGGAAGCAGCACCAAAAAGCTAACCGCCGCAATTTGATGGACGGTTCGATGAAACAGATTAAAGGCATAATGTTTGTTATGACTGTGTGGGAATACTTTAGGCCCTACGATTTTATAGTGTAAGAAAAACACCAAAGGAACGCCTAACAAGACGCCTAGGAAGATCCATGCAAAGTATTTGCTTTGCAACAGGGTAAACAAGGGTCCTAATTTCCATGACTCTTCTTGTCCGTATCCTAGAATATTTTGGATGCGCATCTCACCCCAGATTTGGCTATCAGTGGCGTATGCCACTGATGCCAAACACAGAGCTGCAATGAACAGTGTCATATACTTTCTCATTGCTGCTCCTTTATGCACCTTTACCTCGACCCGCTACCCTTTTGCGGTAAATGGTTGAGACACTCTCCGCATCGCCAACAAGAAGCGCATTGGTAGAACACACCGCCGCACACATCGGTACACGTCCCTCAGCGATACGGTTTTGACCGTAAAGATGTCGCTCTTTTTCAGAGTTCGTCTCAAGTGGTCCTCCTGCACACATCGTACATTTATCCATCGCTCCCTTAGCACCAAAAGCACCATCTCGTGGGAATTGTGGAGCACCAAACGGACATGCGTACAAGCAGTAACCACAACCGATACACTTCTCTTTATCATGAAGGACGATGCCGTCTTCACGAATGTAGAAACAATCCACTGGGCAAACTTGCTCGCATGGTGCGTCTGTACAGTGCATACATGCAATCGATGTTGAGACTTCTTTACCTTCAATACCATCAAACAGCGTAATGACTTTACGACGACTAATACCCGTTGGAAGTTCATGCGCCTCAGCACATGCGACTGAACACGCAAAACACTCGATACATCTGTTATCATCACAGTAAAATTTCATTCTTGACATTTCATTACTCATTGTCCACCCCCCTATGCTTTCTCGACACGGCATAGACCCGCGTTGAATTCTGAAATTTGTGTGATTACGTCAAAACCATAGTTTGTGATGGTGTTTGAGCTCTCACCGATAGCATACGGTTTCGTACCTTCTGGGTAATTCGCACTCAAATCGATCCCTTGGAAAACACCTGCAAAGTTGTATGGCATACAGATACGGTCCGCGGTAACACTGTGATTATGGTACGCTTTAACCTTGATCTTTGTGCCATGCGGCGCATGAATCCACATCATGTCACGATCTTTAATGCCATGTTTAAGCGCCAAGTCTGGGTGAATGTTACAGAACATCTCTGGCGTAATCGCTGAGAGGTATTTGCTCGTTCGCTCTAACATACCAGCACCTGAAAGGTTAACAACCCTCATGCTGACCAACATGGTTGGGAACTCTTTTGACCAATCTTGCTTTTGTTGCTCAGACTTAAATTTCGTCTCAACACGGAAGTTTTTAGGCTGATCTTCATAGGTTGGGTATTTCGCAACCAAATCCCATCTTGGTGAGTGAATAGGCTCTCTATGCAATGGCACTGGATCTGGGAATTCCCAAACAATCGTACGTGCTCTTGCGTTTCCATAAACACAAACCCCTGCTTCGCGTGCTTTTTGCTGAATGAGTCCACTAAAGTCCATCGCCCAGCTTCCGCCCATTTGCGCTTTTTCTTCCTCGGTCAATGTAATGCCAAGCACTTTTTCGATGTTCTCTTTCGTGAGTTGTGGGTAACCACCCTCGATTTTTGAGCCTTTAACCGTAACAGATTTATCGGCGAGTTGGCTTACACCATTGTGCTCTAAACCAAAACGATTTCTAAAGCCCATACCGCCTTCAGCCACTGGAACATCACGACGATAAAGAATAGGAGAACCCGGATGTTTATCATCCCAACATGGCCATGGAAGCCCATAGTACTGACCTTTCATTGGTCCTTTTCCCTCTAGGGTTACAGGATCAAACATATGCCAGTTCTCTTGATGGCTGCGAAGTCTCTCAGGAGTCCATCCGCTTAAGCCAATGGATTTGATAGTTCTTGCAATTTCCGTGACTGCGTCATCTGGCCATTTGAAGTCATTTTTCACTTGAACGACTTTGCCATCTTTAACGCCCATCTTCATACCCTGAACAAACTGATCGTAGAAGCCAAATTTCTTCGCAAAAAGGAACATAACCTCTTCGTCTGTTTTGCTCTCATAAAGAGGCTCAACGACTTTACTTCTCCACTGATTTGATCTATTGGTAGCCGTTACCGTTCCTTCACACTCAAACTGAGTTGCAACAGGTAAGATATAAATGCCATCTTTGCGACTCGTTAGAACAGCTGCTTCGTTGACAAATGGCTCTGCAATAACCACAAGGTCGAGCTTGTCCAATGCTTCTTTTATTTTCGCTTGTTGAGACATGGAAGTAATACCCGTTCCTTGAATCCAAACGGCACGAACCGGTGCTGAAGAGTATGTTTTCACCTCTTGAAGAACACCTTGCCACCATTGAGAAAGTGAGTAACCTTTTTCATTCATCCATTTTTTCTCAAAGAATCTGCCTTTGAGCCATTCATAATCCACACCCCAAGACTGCGCGAAGTATTTCCAAGCACCATCTTCAAGACCATAATAGCCTGAAAGTGAGTCTGCAAGGTTACCCATATCGGTTGCACCTTGAACGTTGTCATGTCCACGAATGATGTAAAGTCCACCACCTTTTTTACCCATGTTGCCAAGAGCAATTTGAAGGACTGGAAGGATTCTGGTGTTAGATGAGCCCACACTGTGCTGTGTAATACCCAGTGACCATGCAATAGCGCTTGGTGTATTTTTAGCAAAAAGTGTTGTTGCTTGAATGATTTGATCGACTGGGATGCCTGTAACATCAGAAGTGAGTTCTGGTGTCCACTTCGCAGCCTCCGCACGGATTTGATCCATCGCGTAAGAACGTGTGTCGATAAATTCTTTATCTTCCCAACCATTTTTGAAGATGATGTGAAGCATTCCGTAGACAAATGCAATGTCTGTACCTGAACGAATACGTAGGTAAAGATCTGCTTTTGCCGCACTTCTGGTGTAAATTGGATCAACAACGATCAATTTTGTACCATTACGGTCTTTTGCTTGTAAGAAGTGTTTAAATCCAATAGGGTTTGCAACGGCTGAGTTTGCACCAATCATCATAATGACTTTTGCATTAACAGCATCGCCGAATTGTTGTGTCATAGCACCGTATCCAAATGTATTCGCAGCACCTGCGACGGAAGCACTATGTCAGATTCTAGCTACGTGGTCAATATTGTTTGTTCCCCACATTGCAGCAAATTTTCTAAAATAGAAAGATTGTTGCAAGCTGAATTTTGCTGAACCTAAAAACTCGACAATGTCTGGGCCATTTTCGGCACGCATTTTAAGCATTTTCTCTGAAATCTCGTTAACAGCTTGATCCCAACTGATTCGTTGCCATTTTCCGTCTACTTTTTTCAGAGGATATTTAATACGTTGTGTACTCTTCACCAAATCAATCTGGTCAATACCTTTACAACAATGGCTGCCTTCACTGATTGGGTGATCTTGAGCCACATCTTGGCGTACCCACACACCGTTTTGAACTTCAGCAATGATTCCGCAACCCGCAGAACAAATGCTACAAATCGTTTTAACTCTCTTGCTACCTGGGAATGGATTTTTCACTTCTTCTTCAGTGGCTGGTCTGATTGAGTCACTGGATGCAAAGGCTGAACCTGCTCCAAAACTCGCTCCGATCGCTGCCATTTTAAGAAATGATCGTCTTCCCATGTGCAAAGAGGCGTCTTTTAACATCTCTTTACTCATCTAATCTCCTTAGACTGCCGCGTGATAATACGCGTCCCAATTAGCTGTTTTTGTGTAGAGAATCTCTTTTTTCTTCGATTTTCCCTTAACAACGCCGTTACTGTTACTCCCTGCTGTTTTTGCACCTGTGTCGCTCGCAATGGCTCCGACACTCACGGTTGCAGCGACTGCACCCACACTCAGAGTTTTCTTAAGAAAACTCCTTCTTTGATCTTGCATGGTCATTTTCTCCTTGCAGAATTTCTCTTTGACTTCAAAGAGAGAGTTAAAAAAAACAGTGGTTTTTTTAGCTCTCTCTTTTTCATTTTTATCTTTAACACGCCTTTAGAGCAAAGCTCTAAAAGCTACGCTAACGCTGAGTTTGATCACGCAGAGTGCCCACGCACCCTTGGTGCTTTTACTCATATTATCTTTACATGTAAAGCGTTTACACTATGCAAAATTAGCATATTAAAATGCCTTAAAATAGTGTAGATATTTAGAGCACGAACTCTTCAAAATTCTTCTTTGGTCTTGGTGTTAATGGTTTACGTGGTTTCTTATGCTCTTTGGTGTAGACTTTTGGCGCTTGATCTTCTTTTTCGCTAACAGGTTTTTTCACATCCAAATAGAGTCGCTCTAATGCTACAAAAGAGTGCATAATCACAGCTAATTCTTGGTAAAAATGGCTGTCTTCGTGAATGTAAAGGGCACCAATAAAATCATCCACAAACGGATTGAGAATGTTGACAAACACTTCGCGTGAAAGCTGAGCACTTTTCTCATTACCCGCAAGCTCTTCTTCGATCATTTTTTGCATAAACAGCATAATAAACCCAACATGATCTTCCATCTCTTTAAACTTTTCCGTATCGCGTCTGAAGTTAGAACTTAGAACATAATTGACCATCTCTAAACGCTTTTTACCATCATCGCGGTTCTCAAGAAAATATGACGCCGTGACAGGAATAAAGGCAGAATAAGGGCTAAAAAAGACCGTATCACTCTCCTCTTTTAACAGAGTATAGCCTCCGCTAATAAGCAAATTTTGCATATTACTAAACGCGAGTTTACTCTCATCATCGAGAGGGTTTTGCGCTAAAATATCGATCGTTTTTTGAATCACCTCAAGATCATTCTTGTTTTCAAAAAACATTAAAAGTGAAGCAAAGAGTCCGTAATAAACGGCTCTTGCTTTATTGATTGCCTCTTTATTCATAGATTGAGTCCTTTGTTTTCATTGTCCATGTGCGCTTGAAACATCACTTTGGGTTTACAGGCGGCACAACAGTAGAGTGTTCTAAGCTTCACAGCATCATTGCCAAAAAGCGGCGTCATAATCGCTGCGATTTTCTCAACCGCTTTAACGGTGGCAAAAGGCGTCCCACACTCAATACAGGTAAAAAGCTCATCTTTCGCCATAATGCGTTGCGAAAACCAACTTGGTTTTAAGCGCATCTCATCTTTAATGACGCTCAGACAATCCTTCTCAGGACAGGTCACTTCACAATAGCCACAATTCGTACAAATCGATGCGTTAAAACGAAGGGAATTATCTTCAGGATGCGCAGTCAAGGCGCGTACATTACAGGCTCCCACACAACTCAAACACAGCGTACATTTACTCTCATCGATAATGATGTCGCCATAATGCACATGTTCCCCAGTCTTCACCACACCCAAATCTTCACCATCCACTAAATGCGAAAGGCGTGCTGAGAAGATCTCGCGTTTGCGAAGACCGTCTTCATTGATACCGTACATACACTCAGGAAAGCTTTCCATACTTTCAAAAATACGCGCCAAATCAGCGCTATCTTCACAAACGTAAATCGCTTTTTTATGGTACTTTTTCTCAAAAATTTCGTTGATGATGCGAATCACATCCCCCGTACCTTTGGAGATAAAATCGGTGTAGAAGATGATCGGATTGCCACTGGTTTGAAGCAGATTTAACAAATGCGCCTCATGCAAATACTTCTCACCCTCAATCATCAAAGGTAAAACACCCTCACGTAAGGGAATATCAATCAAACCTAAATCCATTTTATTCGGAATAATCAGTGCCGTTGCACCTTTAAAAGACTCACTCAAATGGGCAAAAGCAATACGTGGCATCTGCGTATAATCAAGTGCTCCACTCGGACATACGCTCACACAACCACCACAGCCATGACAGTCAATGTGTGAAAAGGCTAAGTGCTTGGTTTCATCCTCTTTCAAAATCGCAACCGTTGGGCAGACCTCAGCACATTTACCGCAAATCTCTGTGCGTCTTTCATGGTACTGACAGATGGATGGATCGTAGTTGATAAAATTTTTATAGTGGTACTCACCTTTATTGTCACGAAGCTTTTTAAGCGCGCCTTCCAGTCCAAGAAGGGCTGGATCATACACGCCACTTTGCTTCATCGCAAAAAGGGGAGCATTCCACCAGATGATCTGATCGCACTCTAATTCGAGGAGTTCATCCTCTTTTTTGAGCGTTACATGTAAAGAACCAATGTGACCGTTCACATCTAAAATCGTTGAGGGAGAAAGAAGCATCACGGTAAAATCTTCATCTCTTAGTTCTGCTTTAAGGGCTTCAAGACTTTCATCGTCGGTAACGATAAGCACTTTGTTGCCGACCTCTTGCGCGTAGTCCATATCTTGCGCAAAATCAAAGCCAAGGGCACGTATGGCATAGAGTTTAGTGATCGTGGAAATTTTATTTGCAATGCTATCGCGTGAGTGTTGGAGGTAAAAATTGATCTCTGGTGCGTAAATAATTGCCTCTGCCTCAGGGTCGTTCGAGACTAAAAAATCACCATGACAAGGGCTTTTAACCAGTTCTATCGCTTCGTCAAGAGGGAAATCAATACCAACGGTATCGTAGAAAACGTACTCTTTTTGCATTTTACATCCATTAAGTGGTAAATAAGAATTTACCGAATTGTAAAATGAATTGGATTAAATCGTTCTTAACAAGAGTATATTTATCCGCTTAGTAAGCATTATATATTTAATTATATAACGTAGTAGTGGTGTTTTTTCACTATTATCTTGCGTTAATCTTCTTCCGTTATAATAATAGGTATGAAATGACAAAGGTGTTACAATTTTGGTAAACAAAAACTTTCTAATCACAAGCTTTTTAGCCTTAATCGTGCTGGTACTCCTCTTTTCTTTCGCCACTTCGTATAAAAGTGTGGAAAAAAACACCATTGTCCTAGGTGCCTCGCTACCGCTCACTGGCATTAACAGCCATTTGGGTCGCGATGTCGTTGTGGGGGCAAATGCCTACTTCAGCCACACCAATGCCAGAGGTGGCGTGCAAGGTAAAAAGATTGAATTTATCCAATATGACGACAAATACGAACCTGAAAACACCTACAGCAATACCATCAAACTCATCACCAAAGATGACGTTTTTGCCCTTTTTGGCTTTGTAGGAACACCTACGGTCAAACGTGTGTTACCGCTCATCACGGAAAGCCAGATCCCTTTTATCGCTCCTTACACTGGCGCTTCGTTTCTTCGCACCAAAGAGACACCGAACATCATCAACTTTCGAAGTGCTTACACCGAAGAGCTTGATGCGTTAGTAGAGTACCTCACGAAGCAAAAAAACATTACGCGCTTTGCAATTTTCTACCAAAACGATGACTACGGCGAAGAGGGGTATATCGCGCTCTCAACCGCCCTTGGTAAACGCAACCTGCAACTAATGGCAGAGGGAACCTATAAACGCAACACGCTCTCCATTCGCCATGCGATTCATGAGATTGAGGCGGCAAAACCTGAAGCCATCATCTTGGTGGGCTCGTATAAACCTACGGCTCGTTTTATCGAAAAAGTGAAAGAGTGTTGCCCACAACAGATCATCTTTTGTCCCATCTCTTTTGTCAATGCAGACGCCCTTATGGGGGAACTGCACGGTAACGGTGAGAACATTCTCTTTTCTCAAACCGTTCCCTCTTACGATGATTTTTACTCCAAAGAGGCGGTGGAGTACATCAAAAATCTTGCCTTTTACTACCCAGAGGAGAAACCCTCATTGGTCTCTTACGAATCGTATTTGGCAGCCAAAGCTGTGGTCACGGCGCTTAAGGCGATCAATGGAGCGATCACACCGGGTAAGTTTTTGGATCACCTCAAACATGTTCCCACCCAAACGCTTGATAACATTCCTTTAAAATACCACAATGCCCAACTGCTCAATCAAGTCTACCTCTCAAACTATGCTAACGGCAAATTTGAGATTATTCAAAAGTACGAGTACTAAGATGACGTTTGTAGAGTTTATTAACCAAAAACTAGAGACCATCAAGTTTTCCAATAAAACCAAAATTCTCATTTTTATCATCTTAAGTGGAACGATGACCATTGGTTTTTTGATGTTTGTCTCCATTTTTGCGCTTAAATACGACTACGAAACTCTGTTTCAAAAGCACACCCAACCCCAAGTCGATCTTGAAGAGATCAAAGACAATTACCGTGTCAATATCGCCGAAACGCTTCGAGACATCAAAGAGCGTCAAATCAGCAATGACGACGCCATCGAAGTGATCTATCTAGCACAACAGATCATCCACAAACAGTGGAACAGCTACCAATTTGCAACCAACCGCCAAATCGGAGGACTTCCTTATCTTGCGAGTCGTTGGTTGAGCCTCTTTTTAGTCATGCCTGACATTCCTGAAAAGACCATTTTTCAAAAAGGAATTGTGGATAAGATCAGCGTGAAAATGCAAAGCATTGATAGTAAAATCAACACGATGTTAGAACTCTTAAAATACTCCAAAACCGAGCAAGCGAGTTTTTTGATTGATGACATTATGCTCGAAGCGAACTCGCTGAACATTTATCTCTCAAGCCTCATTACCACGCATCTCAAGCAGGCAATTACCGAAAAACAGGTCAACGACAGCCTCTTTCAGACCAGTACGATCATGCTTATTCTGCTCATCGGTATGATCTTCTTTTTTATCACGATGGTGCTTTTTATTATCATTAACCATTTTAAAAATTTGCATAACTATCTTGAGGAAAATATTCTTATCAAGACCAAAGAGCTTCGCGATCTTAACGATTCGCTGGAACTTCGCATTAAACGAGAAGTCGAAAACAGTCGTAAAAAAGACAACATCATGTTCCAACAAGCCAGACTTGCGAGTTTGGGAGAGATGCTTCAAAACATCGCGCACCAATGGCGACAACCGCTGGGCTCACTGATGATGATTATTCAAAGTTTTGAGAGTAAGTTTTTAGCAGGCAAACTGGACGAACCCTTCATCGCTTCACGTGTCAAAGATGCCCAACTGCTCTCTTCCAATATGTCGGACACCTTGGAGGATTTTCGCACCTTCTTTAACCCCAACAAAAGCAAAAAAGCGTTTCGCATCAAAGAGGTGATCCAAAAAGCGGTTGACCTCTCCAAATACCAGTTGGAGCGCGAAGAGATCACGTTAGCACTTTTTATCAAAGATGACCTCGAAGTGTTTGGTTTTAAAAATGAGCTGATTCACGTGCTTCTCAATCTTATTGGCAATTCCAAGGATATTTTGGCGAGTAAGAGTGAGCAAATGGACAAGATTATTCACATCATCGCCAAGCAAAATGAAGAGCGCATTTTTATCAATGTCATCGACAATGGTGGCGGAATAAAAAGTGATATAATACCCAAAGTGTTTGACCCCTATTTTACGACCAAACACAAGAGTGTGGGCACAGGAATCGGGCTTTACATGTCCAAACAGATGGTGGAAAAACACATGCACGGAAAGATTACATGTAAGAATATTCGCCACAAATTAAGCACAAAATTTCTGTGGGCATGTACGATGTTTACGATAGAAATTCCAAAAAATTACATCAATACAAACGAGGGTGATGACGATGAACAAGCGCAATTTTGAGTTACTCGGAAGCTTTACGATTCTTTACATCGAAGATGAAGCGGATTTGCTGAAACACACCACATCTGTTTTAGAAGATTTTGTGAAAAAAATCTACCCCGTACAAACGATCGAAGAAGCTTTGGAGATCATCAAAACTGAAAAAATTGACGTCATTGTCGCGGACATTCACCTCAAATACAGCAATGGTTTAGATTTTTTACGAACCCTCAAACATGACTTAGAGATCGAACTTCCCTCCATCGTCACCACCGCATTTACCGACACAGAGTATCTGCTCGATGCGATAAAACTTCATGTGGATAACTACCTCATTAAGCCTGTCAACATCAAAGAGCTCTTAAACTCACTGCACGATGTATTGCTTCCAAAAATTCAAGCCAAAGAGATCGTGCGCTCGTATAACATCATCAAAACCATCTCCGCCGTGACCGATAGCAAGCAAGTCGAGATCATCCGTTTTATCATCAAAAATTTGGACAATGACAATATGCTCAACTACTCCTACAGCGAGATTATGGAGCAAGTGGATGTCAGCAAACCTACTGTTATCAAGCTGTTTAAACAACTTGGAGACCAAGGGATTTTGACAAAGATTCAAAACAAAAAATACCTTTTTGACGAGACCCAATTGCCGCTTCCGGAGAACGCATGAACGCTTTAAAAACGCTTCCCAAAGTTGACAAATGCCTTACACATACGCTTTTTGAAGGCTGTAATGCAACCTTAGTGATGAAAATCGCCAGAATAAAAATCGAAGCGCTGCGCCAAGCACTTCTCAACAAAGAGATCGAGAGTTTTGATGAAGAGGCGTTAATGCACGAGATCAAAAAAGCCTACGACGCGCTTTTTGAGCCTTCACTCAAACCCCTCATCAACGCCACAGGGGTCATTTTGCACACCAATATGGGCAGAAGTTTGATCTCCAAAACCTTGTTGGATCGCGCCAGTGATGTCATCTGCAACTACTCCAATTTGGAATATAACCTAGAACTAGGAAGCCGAGGCGAACGCTATGAGCATGTTAGCACGCATCTTAAAGAGCTTTTAGGTGTCGAAGATGTTTTGGTTGTCAACAACAACGCTTCCGCCGTTTTTTTGATCTTAAACACCTTTGCCAAAAACCAAGAAGTTGTGGTTTCCAGAGGTGAATTGGTTGAGATCGGTGGCAGTTTTCGCATTCCTGAAGTGATGAAACAAAGTGGCGCCATTTTGAACGAAGTCGGAGCGACCAATAAAACCAAAATCACCGACTACGAGAGTGCCATCAACGAAAACACCGCGATGCTGATGAAAGTGCATCAGTCCAACTTTAGCATCGAAGGGTTTAGCGAAGCCGTAGCGTATGAAGATCTCAAGCAGCTCGCCACCCAAAACAATCTTTTGGACTACTACGACCTTGGAAGCGGCTATGTGCCCAAACTGCCGTACAACCTTGGAAACCGCGAACATTCCCTTTCAGAAATTCTTACATGTAACCCTTCACTGATCAGTTTCAGTGGCGACAAACTCTTTGGAAGCGTGCAAGCAGGCATTATCGCAGGGTGCGCAGATTTAATCGCGAAGCTGAAAAAGAACCAACTTCTTCGTATGTTACGGGTCGATAAAATCACCCTGAGTCTTTTAGAAGAGAGCATTAAAGCCTATCTGGCAGAAGAGTACGAGCAAATTCCAACCCTTTGGCTGCTGTTTCGAAGCGTCGAAGAGCTTGCGCAAAGAGCGTTACATGTAAAAGAGTCTGTTGGCGAAAATGCGTGCGAAATTGTAGAGAGTGAAACCTATATGGGTGGCGGTACTTTGCCCAATCGTCGCTTTCCCACGATTGCTTTACATGTAAAAGGAAAAGCGATGGTTTTAGAGCGAAAATTCCGCGAAAATTATGTTATAGGACGCATTGAAAATGACCACTTTTTACTCGACTTTCGCACGATTCTTCCTAATGTGGAAGAAAAACTGAGTGAAATTATTAAACGCATTGTAGGGAATTAAATGGAGTATAGTATCGTTGGAACCGCAGGACACGTTGATCATGGTAAAACGGCTCTTATTACAGCACTCACAGGCTTTGAGGGAGACAGTTTAGAAGAGGAAAAACGCCGAGGCATTACCATCAACCTCAGTTTTTCGAGCATGCAAAATGAGGCAAAAAACGTCGCGTTTATCGACGTTCCAGGGCATGAAAAACTGTTAAAAAACATGATCTCAGGTGCCTTTGGATTTGATGCCAGCTTGGTGGTTGTCGATGCGAATGAGGGCATTATGCCACAAACCAAAGAGCATTTGGAGATCTTAAATCTTTTACATGTAAAGAACATTATCGTAGCCCTCACCAAAAAAGACCTTGCAACACCTGACGTCATCGAGCAGAGAACCTACGAAATCACCGAGTATCTTAAAACACTTCAAAACCTCCATTTGGTCGAGATTATTCCTGTCAGTATTTACGAGCCTTCCACGATTCAAACGCTCAAAAATGCCCTCTTTGCACTACCCGTAACGCCTAAAAAAAGCAACGGTCTTTTTCGCTACTACGTCGACCGCTCTTTCTCGATTGCAGGAGCGGGCACGGTTGTGACAGGAACCGTACTGGATGGCACTATCAAAGTCGGAGAAAAACTCTTTGCACCAGAGCTTGAAAAAGAGTTTGTTATCCGCAATCTTCAAGTGCATGATCATGACGTCGAAGCTGCGTTTTCGTCTCAGCGAACCGCGATCAACCTTCAAAATGCCCAAAAAACATCGTTTGAAAAAGGGGTATTGCTGTGCAAAAAAGGGTTTATTCGCGGTTTTGACTGCGCCGATGTCTGGATAGAGAGCATTGGTGGACATGTCCTGAAACACAACGCCAAAGTCATTTTATACGTCGGCACCAAGCAAGTTGAAGCGCGCATTTTGTTTTACGAAACCGAAGAGAGTCTTGAGCGAGGTTTTGCCAAACTACAGTTCAATCACAAGCTCTTTTTAGTCCACGATGAACCGTTCATTATCACAGCAAGCGGTCGCACCATTGGCGGTGGACGCGTACTTAATCCCATCAATGACCCGATGAAAAAAAAGGTGAAATTAGAGCTTCTTAAAGCACTGGACGCCAAGGATTTTAAAAGTGCTTTTACCCTTTTGGTGGAGATGCACAAACACGGTTTTGGGCTGATCTCCTCCAACCAACGCTTTGGATTGAACCATGAAGAAGCGATACTCATCGCTCATGAAATGAGTGACGTTTTTGTCGATGAAAAAGGCTTAGTCCTCTACCCGATTTCGATGAAAAACGAGTTGGAGCGCATCATTCAAGCCATTTACGCTAAAAATGCCTATGCCCTCCTCTCCGCCAATTCGCTCTCCCTCAAACTCAAATGGGCGAGCGTTGCGTTGGTGGAGAGTGTGCTACAAAAACTCTGCGATGAAGGCATGCTAGATTTGGTGAATGGCATCTACAAAAATGCGCAAATCGACATCGACAATATCGAAGCGCTTATCGAAGATAGACTCTATGCCATCTTACTGGGAGCAGAATTTACCCCAGACGCTCCGTACAACATCTACGATGAACTCGACATCGACCGCAAAATGGGTGATAACGCACTTAAAAACCTCACGCGCGCTAAAAAGATCGTCCGATTGGAGCACAACCTCTTTGTCACAACCCTTGCGCTCAGTGCCATGATGGCGCATCTACGAGAGATTATGCGCAAAGAAAATGGCGTTGACATCAAATCGTACAAAGAGCACTTCGACATCAGCCGAAAATACCTCGTTGCGTATCTTGACTATCTTGATAATTTTGATGATGTGAAAAAAGAGGAAAATAGAAGAGTTTTAGTGTAGAAACGACGCCTAAGCGCCGTTTCTAGTTGAGTTAACGAAGATTATGCAAGTTTGCTCGCATCAATCACGTTGTAATCAAGTCCTAATTTCTTAGCATCAATACCAAGCGCTAAACCTACCAATTGAGAAAGGTGAAGAACGGGTACACGTGCTTTTGATTTTGCAATACTTTGTGCATCATCTTGATAAATGTCTAATTGCATTTGGCAAAGAGGACATGGCGTTACTACACAGTCTGCTTTAGACGCAGCAGCACTGCTAACAATACCACTGGTCATTTTCATAACCGATTTCTCAGCAGGATAAACCGCGTGGAAACCACAACAATCCAAACGTTTTTCAAATGGAACAACCTCTGCTCCGAGTGCTTTCACAACGGTTTCAAAACTGGTAGGATTCACAGAACTCTCAAAGCCTAAATCTTTTTCAGGTCTGACACTATGGCAACCGTAAAAGACAGCGACTTTAAGATTTGAAAGTGGTTTTTTCACTTTCGCTTTAATCTCTTCAGCATTTTGAGCGAGTAACCAAAGAAGACTTGTCACTTCACTCGTCCCTTTGTAGTTCATCTTTCCTTCAGCAAGGAAGGTGTTGATACGCTCTTTTTGACCGTTATCCAGTTGTGTTTTAGCACGTGTGAGCATCAATAAACAGGTACTGCATGTTGTCAACATCGGTAGATTCATTTGCTCAGCAAGGGCAAGGTTACGTGCATTGGCAACCAACGTTGCTAATGGATCAACATCTTGTGCTTGAGAAGCACCACAACAACTCCATCCTTTAATCTCTTTAAGGGTAATTCCCAAAATTGGAGCGATGGCTTCAATAGCCATTTTAGCTTCAATCGCGGCTTGAGTAAGCACGCAACCAGGGAAAAAAGCGAATTCTTTTTGCATACGTTACTCCTTGTTAGCAGCTTGTGCTGCTTTAATCATTTTTACTAAGTCTTTATGACCTTCGATCGTATGACCACCAAATACCTCTAACGGATTCATTTTGCCTGCACTCATTAACGTAACGGCTGTTCCAGCACGCATAACAGTGCTAACACCTTCGGTTCTAAGCGCAAGTCGAATCTCATTAAGACGACCTGAGTCTTCAACTAAGTCGGTATAGAAAGACTTAGCATGTGCTGGGCCTACGCCACTGTTTAAACCTTTTCGCATTGCAAGAGCACGTAACCCTGCGATGTCATCGGCGGAGCTGATATGTTTGGGGCAACGATTTGCACACTCTTGGCAGTGAACACAGTTCCACAAACCATTGGTTACGGACGGTTTAACATGAATCATTGGGTCTTTTGAACGTGAATCATTCGCAGCACGCCACGCATGGGTAAAGACAAATGGTTCCATATAGTCTGTATGATCTGCTGTGAGTTTATTACACTCAGATGCACAACAACCGCAGAGGATACAATCCCATTGTTTAATAATGCGATCAAACTCTTCTTGATTTTGGCGACAACCCTCTTTTTCTGAGAATTCAGATTTTGCCACAAGTGCGGGTTTGATTTTGCGTAGGTTTTCCATCGCAGGTTCCCAATCAACGACAAGATCGGAAATCACTTTGAAGTTTGCCAAAGGAGCAATGCGGAAGGCATCGGTGTCGCCATACTCTTCAAAAAGTTCTGTCATCTTACTATCACAAGCAATATACGCATGTCCATTGACACGCACACCACAGGCGCCACAAATCGCACAACGACAAGATGCTGTAAAGTTGAGTGTTACATCTTGTGTCTGCTTAATTAAAAGCAATACACTTAATAAGGTTAATGCTTCAATATCTTTTTTTTCTACCGTATAGGTTTGCTCATAGCTTTTTTTGCCATCAAAGCGTTCAATGATAAATTTCATTAGTATTTCCTCTCCTCAACTTTAAACTGGGTGATTTCGACATCTCTCCAGCCCATTTGCAACTTACCGCTCTCATTCATCGTGACCATCGAGTGTTTTAGGAAGTTCGCATCATCGCGTTTCAAGAAGTCTTCTCTGGTATGTGCACCACGAGACTCTTTACGCTCGCTTGCAGCCAAACACGCCGCTTGAGATAAAAGCAACAAGTTACCCAGCTCAACATACTCCGTAAACGCGGTGTTATACACTGGATTTGGGTTTGGAATGCGTAACGCAGAATAGCGTGCTTGAAGCTCTTCTAAACCACTTGATAACGAGGTAAGTTTAGCTTGTGTACGGAAAATTCCCATATTGTCCCAGTTTTGAGCACCGAGTTCTTCGCGAATCGCATACATCGCTTTGGCATCGCCACTGCCACTGGTCACCTCTTTGAAACGGCTATTCCATTGGAGTGCGACATCATGAAGGCGTTTACCAGCACTGAAGTCTGCTTTACTGGCATACGCCGCTGCACCTTCGCCTGCAATTTTTCCTGTCACAACCGCGTCTGAGAGTGAGTTACCACCCAAACGGTTTGCACCATGAATCGAAACACATGAAGCTTCACCTGCGCTAAAGAGTCCAGGAATCGGTGTTGACATATCATCAAATTTCGCAACATCAATACCACCCATAGAGTAGTGCGCCGTTGGTCTGATAATCATCGGCTGATCGACAAGATCGATGTTCTCAAAAAGCTTGCCTACGTGACGAATTTGTGGTAAATCTTTAATAATTTTTTCACGTCCAAGATGTCTCACATCGAGTAAAACATACGCCTCAAGTCCTTGACCAAACGCACGTCCTTCACGGATTTCAGTCTCAATAGCACGCGCAACGATATCGCGAGGTCCTAACTCCATTTTGCTTGGAGCGTAACGTTTCATAAAACGCTCACCTTGGTTATTGAGCAAGTAACCACCTTCACCACGTGCTGCTTCAGTAATAAGTGTACCACCGTGAACAACACCGGTTGGATGGAACTGAACCATTTCTGGGTCTTTAAAGGCAACACCTGCACGAAGCGCTGCTGCAACACCATCACCTGTTGAGATGTAAGGAGTCGATGTACGATTCCAGAAAATGCGGGTATAACCACCCGTTGCTAAAATAACCGATTTTGCACGAACCGGAGCAATGACACCGGTACGAATGTTACGTAATACAGCACCTTCACAATGACCGTTGTCAACACCAATGTCAAGAAGTTCATGATCCATCAAAAATTTCACACCATTGCTGATGGCGTCATCCAAACAGGTGTGCGCCACAATATGGCCTGTTTTATCGGCAGAGAAGTTACAGCGCACTTTTGAAGCACCACCAAAAGGTCTCGCTTTGACTTTGCCCTCTTTAGTACGAGAAAAAGGCATCCCTAAATAATCTAATTCATTAATCGCTTCACCCGCGGCTTTACAGAATTTGATCGAAGAGTCTTGATCGACAAGAAAGTCACCACCTTTAACGGTATCGTAAGCGTGGAGTTCATACGAATCACCCTTACTAAAATCAACAACACCGTTGATACCACCCTCAGCCATCGTCGTTGCACTGCGTGAAGGCATTGTCTTGCTCACGACAACCACGCTAAGCTTTGGATTTTTTTTCATTGCAGCAACAGCAGCACGAAGCCCTGCGCCACCCGAACCAATAATCAAAATATCGCACGTTGGCATTTGCGTATCGGATGTTGCCGAAGATGTGGCAGCATACGCTTTTTCAACACCACCCGTACCAACCATTAATGCACCCATGGTAATACAAGCTGACTGCAGAAATTCTCTGCGGTTAAACTGTTCAGTCATAAAGATTTCCTCAGAATTAAATAGATGTCGTTAGAAAGATAGCTCCATACTCTTTTACATGTAACCTCTCTTTAAAAAGGTCATGCTTCAGAAATCTCACTTTTTCACTAACGTTAACGCGTTTGATAGCGTCACTCAATCCCCATAGAACAAGGCACACTTTGTAGTATGTCAAGCACTATGACCATCACCAAATAAGCTTTCACGAATGCAAACATTATTTTCACTTGAATTTTAACATCTAGCTTGGGATTAAAATGGGATTTTTCTTAAAATAATTCATTATATTTTTTTTATTATAAAGTTGTTTAAAGCCTGTGGGTAGGACTTTTGAGCGGAATAATGCCATCGAACAATTATAATGACAGTTTATAGACATAATTCACTATTTTGACATTTTATAGACATAACTTTAATAATGACAGCTTATATACATAAGTTTATTTTTAGTTTATGAGACTTCTTGCAAAACTCAATTTGCAAGAAGTTTATGGATGCCCTTTTGTGAGTAGGTTACTTCTCTAATGCTTTCATACATTGCTCGCATTTTTCTCTCTCCCATTTATGCTTCATCCCTTTGATATAGACAATTAAGATAAAGAAAAGTGCAGAAGTCACGCCAAGTACAAGCAAAAGTAACGTCTCAGATGGATCGGTCTCCAATAAGATAAGCTTTCGTACCAACACAACAAACGAGATCTCAAGAAAGGTCACCGCATAATCAAACCCATCTTGAATAAAAAGCGTTTTAACAATCGCCAAAACAATCAAGACAAACAAACCATCGGTCAAAATGATCTTAATCGAGTTAAAATCAAGTGCACCTTGTGAAATGGTAAAGGCGATCATCTTATAACCAAGGCTGATAAAACACTGCCCCAAGTAGACAATCATCATGCAGATAAAGATATAACGCGCGATATTAAGTAGTTTTAGTAGCGAATTTTCAACTTTAACTTCTAAAAATTGGTTGAAGGCGGAAACTTTACCTGCGATATTTTCACTGCCTTGTTCATTATTTTTTTCTTCCATAAACATCTCCTAACCATTTTACTCTGTAAAAGGCGGCGCCATTATAGTACAATTTATGAAAGAAATCGCCATTTTTAGGCTCTAAAATGACTTTTTTGTTTCATTTTCAAAAAAGACTTGACATTATTACTAATTAGTACTATAATTTCGGCAAAGGAAGGAAAAGATGAAACTGAGATCAAACGTTAAAAGTTATGGTGAACGCACCGATAGAAGTATGCAAGTCTGGATTCAAATCCTACGCGCATTTCAAAAAATCCGTGCCAAAGAGTTGAAATACATCAACGCATCAGGCCTTAGCATGAATCAATTTGAAATCTTAGAAGTCCTTTACCATCGTGGCGATTTACAAATAGGCGCGATCACAAAATTGATTGAGAGCACGCCTGGCAATGTCACCGTGGTTGTGAAAAATCTCGTCAGAGATGGGTTTATACAAACACTGCCCTGCTCTGAAGATAGCCGTGTGCGCATTGTAAGCATTACTGAGAGCGGACGTGAACTCATCGAGAGTATGTTCCCTCAGCATGCAAGCAATCTGCAAAGCTATTTTGAGGTGTTGAGCGATGAAGAGTTGATCGTGTTGTACGATCTGTTACGAAAATTGCAAAAAGCGCAATAATTTTTGCTCAAATATTACTAATTAGTAAAAAAGGAAACATCATGAAAATTAAAACATTACTCGCAACATCCCTGTTGGCAGGAACTGCCCTCTTTGCTGGAAACTACAACGTTGACCCAACACATTCAAGCGCAGACTTCAGCGTTAAACACGCGATGATCTCAACGGTTAAAGGAAATTTTGCAACATTTAGCGGTAATTTTGTATACGATGAAGCAACCAAAACGCTTAAATCTCTCAATGGAACGATTCAAGCCGCCACCATCGATACAGGCATTAAAGACAGAGACGATCATTTACGTTCTGCCGATCTTTTCGATGTTGCAAAGTATCCAACGATTACGTTTGTTCTTGATGAAATCAAAGGCGACAAAGCGTATGGCAAGCTAACGATGAAAGGTGTGACCAAACCCGTTGTATTAGCTTTTGAGAACGGTGGCGCGGCTACAGATCCATACGGCAACAAACGTGTAGGACTTGGACTGACTGGGAAAATCAATCGAACAGATTTTGGTATCTCATGGAATAAAGCCCTTGAAACCGGCGGCGTGATCGTAGGTGAAGAGGTTAAAATCGACGTAGCCTTAGAGGGAATTTTACAAAAATAAATTAAAGCACTCAAAGTGCGTGGACTCTCTGCCGAAGAGAACCTAGTGTTAACGTAGCTTGCAGAGCTTTGCTTTGCAAGCGTGTCAAAATAGTTTTACATGTAAAGGAGTCAATCATGTCATTTACACTTCATAAAGCCAACCAAAGAGGCATCGCAGAGCATGGTTGGCTTCATAGTCATTTTAGTTTTTCATTTGCCGAGTATTACAATCCTTCCCGCATGGGATTTGGTGCACTGCGTGTTATCAATGATGACATCGTAGAGGCAGGAGAGGGTTTTGGAATGCACCCGCATCGCGATATGGAGATCATCTCCATCGTGACCAAAGGAGTTTTGATTCACAAAGACTCGTTTGGCAATCACGGCGAAGTTCATGCCGGTGAAATTCAGTATATGAGTGCAGGAGAAGGGGTTTTACACTCTGAATTTGCCTCAAAAGAGGAGTCAGCTGCGCTGTTTCAAATCTGGATACACCCGAATCAAAAAGGTGGAAAACCACTCTATAACCAACGCGATTTTAGAGATGTCACCAAGAGCAATCAATGGGTAACACTCGTTTCACCCGATGGCAGAGACCATTCGATTGCAATCAAACAAGAGGCATTCATTTTGACCACCGAATTGGACGAGGGTAAAATAATTTCTTTAGCTCCCACACCTTCCAATCGTGGTAAACTCGTACTCGTTGTCGAAGGCGAAATAGAAATCGATGGTGTCACACTTGAAGAGCGAGATGAAGTACAGATCACCGAAGAAAAAGCCTATGAGATCAAAGCGTTGAAACCCTCTTGGGTTTTAGTATTTGATGTGCCAATGCACTAAACGTATAAAGGAAATACCATGTCACCTGTTAAAATGTCACTCGAAGCCAATAAAGAGTACCACTTCTGCACCTGTGGTAAAAGTGCTACGACTGTTTTATGCGATGGTAGCCATAAAGGTTCAGGTCTTGCTCCTAAAACATTTTTTGTTCCTGAGAGCAAAGAGTATTATCTTTGCGCCTGTAAAAAGAGCGCTAATGCTCCTTTTTGTGATGGAAGTCACGCAAAATAACCAAATGTCTTTACAGGAGTGAAAAGAGTTTCACTCCTGTTTTTCGTGTATAATGACGAAAAACAATCAAAGGCTCTTTTTCTATGTCACACCACCCTACTCTTTTAGCGCAATTCCGCTCATTTTACCTTCAAAACAAACTAAACGATCTTGAAGTTGCCATCGAATACTTCAGCGTTTTTGGAGGTACCAGTTGGAATGTCGATACCACCAAACCTCTTTTTGATCTGATCGCACATAAGATTTTAAAAAACTACACCTACATTCATGCCGACATCACCAAACTGACCTACAGCAATAAACAGAGCCATGCGCTTCTTTTTGCGTGTGCTACGGGTGATCGTCGGGTTTACTCTTCGTACAAAAAAGCGCGTTTGAGTCGAGAAGAGGGCAATGAAGCGCTCCATGCACTTTTGCGCAGTGAGATCATCGAGCTGGAATATTCATTGGAGCGCCCCGTACGCGAAGAAGATGACAACTCCGATAAACTAAACTTCATCAGCCCCTTTATGCGCTTTTGGTTTGCCTTTGTCTCCCCTTTTTACAAAACCATCAAAGAGAATGATTTTAGCGAAGTTGAAAAAGCGTTTACCAACCGTGAACAAGGCTTTAATGATCTTATTTTTGAAAAACTCTCTTGTGAATTATTGAAAAAAAGTTTGATCGAAGATCCGATTGTGGAGATAGGCAGTTATTGGGATAAAAACGCTGAGATCGACATTTTGGCAAAGACACAATCGGGCAAACTGATCGCAGGTGCGTGCAAATACACCAACACCAAAGTGAAAAAAACCGAGCTTTCTAAACTCAAAGAGCAGTGCGCCAAAGCTGAACTTGAGCCTGATATATTCGTGATTTTTAGTAAAAGTGGCTTTAGCTCGGAACTGAAAACATTGAAGGGTGATGATCTTAAACTCTTTACGCTAAAAAGTTTGAAACCGCTCGTCGAAGAAATTGGTGAAAAAGAGTTGATCCCGTGTGAGGGAAAGAAATACTAACACAATGAGGGAGAGAAATCTCCTTTTTTGATTCCACCATGCTTTTACATGTAAAGCTGATATGCCTCAATTTTTTCGCTTAATTTGGTAGCGAGAGAGTGATGCGCGTAGCCAAGTTCACTCAAAATCACCTTTGCTTCTTCCAAATATGCTCTTTTTTTTGCTTCATCCCACTGCTTTGGAGGATCCCCAAGATTCGTGATGCGATCGGCAAGTTTGACCATTGCCACACAGTTTTGACGCTTTTTGAGTCGCTCTAAACTATCGCGCATTTGCGTTTCTTTGGAGGGCAAATTTTTGTCTTTCGTGAGTGCCAAAACACCTTTAGCGATCACCTCTTTGTTGCCTGCGATGGGGCTCTCTTTGGTAATTTTAGTCGTTGTATCTTCATTGACATCGTGCAAAAGGGCGCACGCTATGGCGACATTAGCTTCATCGTAACTGAGGGGTTCACACGTCAAAGCGTTGATGACTTCAGCAGTGACACTTAAGAGGTGCATCGAGTAAGGCAAACCGTGTGGCGTCTTTTGTTCACCATGTGCCAACAGAGCGAAGGCGAGATTTTCTTTGAAACATTCGACGCTAAAAAGCTCTTTGGGTAAGCTTGCTTCTACATGAGGTAGTTTGGGAAGACTTGGTGCGCGCTCTTTTTCGATGGTGGCATAAGACTCGCCATCACTAAAATAAAGAAGATAACTGGCTTTTTCGCAAACCAGTTCAAGCTCTTCGTAGCACTCCCAGCCGTTATCGCTTCCATAAAGGTTTACATGTAAAATCTTTTGAAGCTCAAAACGATGGTGCTCCTTTACAGGAGGAAGTGGGATCGAATCAAACTCAAAACACTCCACATAGCCCATCGCACCGCCTGCGACATGAAAATTGATCGTCAGACTTCGCTGTTTGCCCTCTTTGAGGTACACAATTTCTATAAGATTATGAAGCGTGTAAAGTGCTACGACGTCACAGCCCTCAATATCGTTTAAATACGCCCATTTTTCACGCATGATTGACCTTTACATGTAAAGAGGATAACTACTTTTTACACAGCTCATCAAACCACTTCTCATTCTCCGCCGAACGGTTCGCTTTGGAGCGTAAAAGTGCGTCGCGCATCGAAACCAAATCGTCCAATTCCAAGAACTCTAACATCGAAAATGAAGAAATGGGAGCATTTGGATCAGATTCTATGAGCAGTTCTATCTCGTGTATAAGTGCCATTTTATCGGCATTCTCTAGCATTCATTGACCTTTGATTAACAAACTATGATTGGTTTTATTGTATAATACCTTACATTTCATGCAGATTAGTTTCTGCAACTTATAAGGAAAATGAATGAAAAAATATCTTTTAACGCTTGTTGCACTTTTCTCAACCACTCTTTTTGCAGCAACCGACGCACAAATTGTTGAACACTTTAAATCAACCGTGCAAGTCCCCAACATTACCATTGAAATTGTCTCTCGCAAAGCCGTTGAAGGCATTGATGGTATGGATTTCGTGACCCTGAGTCTTAGCGATGGAACACGTTCACAAAAACTGAGCATCTTCACCAAAGATGACCTCATCTTCCCTGATGTAATTAGCATCAAACAAGGTGGAAGCATCAAAGAGATGATGGAGATGGCAGAGCTTCAGAAAAAACTCTCAGCGATCTACAAAAAAGAAGAGAAGAAAAATGTGATCTCTTTGGGTAATGACCCTAAAAAAGAGACCTTAGTTGTCTTCACTGATCCTGAATGTCCTTACTGTAGACAAGAGCTTGCCCAAATCGAGCAACGCCTTACCACCAACAATCTTAAGTTGATTTTCACACCGGTTCATGAGCGAAGTTCCCTTGAAAAATCGGTGATCATTTACAACGAAACATCCAAAGTCAAAACCGATGCAGATAAGATCAAAATCTTGAAAAAATACTACGATGAAAACGTCAAATATGAGCAAAAAATCAGCGATGCTGATGTCGCGCATATTGATGCACTTAAACTCAAATACTTTGGTGCTGGCATCAAAGGAGTACCGTTTATCGTGAAAGAAAAAGAGCTTTTAAAGTAACGCTCTTTGCCTTTGTATCCCGCTCTTAAGGGCGGGATAAACTCCACTTCAAAGAGGTTGGTATGTTGCAGATCGTCCTTTTTGCCACCATTGCCGCTTTAGTTTTCATTATTCTCTACCTTTACGCAAGCCTTCAAAAACTCCAGAGTGAACCTCGCTCGTCGCACCAAACGCTCTTAGACAGTGAAACGATTCTTCAAGCACTCCCTCTTCCGCTTTGTTACAAAATAAATGCCAAATGGGTTACCAATAAAGCCTTTACGCATGCGTTTGGAACGATGAGCAAAGAGACGGCAGAGCTTTTAAACACGCTTCCAAGAAGTGGCGAACATACCCACAAAATGCTGTTTGATAACGACATTACCAAACAAACACTGATCTACACGGCACCGCTTTTAGGCTCATCCACTGATTTTGTCGCCATCATTGTTGACATTGCACATCTGCATAAAAGCAAAGCCTTGTTGATGCAGCAAAAAGAGCGTTTAGAGCTCGCCCTTGAGGGAAGTGATGAGGCATTGTGGGACTGGGATATGAAAAATGAGATCATCTTCTACTCCTCAAAATGGAAACACTTGATGGGCTATGAAGCCAAAGATCACCCCTCAACTCTCTCGTCATGGCTCAATTTAGTTCACTCTAAAGATATGGCGCTCGTGAATGAACGCTTAAAAGCGCATCTGGATGGCAAAAGCGATCTGTTTGTGGTCGATCATCGCGTGCGCGGAAGCGATCCTTTGCGCTGGGTCAATGTACGAGGCAAAGTGATTGTGGGCAAAAATGAGCAACCTATTCGCATGGTTGGCACGATTCGAGACATCAGCAACCGTAAAAGCGAAGAGGTGCTAGAACACGCGGAACATGAACGCTTTATCGCTTTTGTGGAGCATATTCCCGCACTTTGTTTTATTAAAAATGCGCAAGGGCATTATCTGTACATGAATCAAGCCTATCAAAAATTCTTGGGCTTTAAAACATGGAAAAACAAAACAGCGATGAGCCTTTTTAATGAAAGAACAGCGGCAGATATTGCTGAAACCGATCGTTTGAGCCTTTATGAAGGCGTCCTTGAGCACGATATTACACTCCCCACAGCAGAAGGATTTAACACCCATTTTCATCTGTATCAATTTGTCATTGATGAAGAAAATGAAAAATTATTGTGTGGATTTTGCATTAACAAACCGTTCAAAGAGTAGGGGTATGATTGTTTAAGACAAATTTTCAGGATAAAACCATGCAACCGAACCTCATAATGATCGAGGATGATGTCGAACTTGCCGAAATCTTATGCAATTTTTTAAAACGCTATAACATCACCGTCACCAACTACGACGACCCCTATCTTGGCATCAGTGCGCTAAGCCTTATCAAATACGACCTGCTCATTTTAGACCTCTCTTTGCCTGGTATGGACGGGCTGGAGATATGCAAAGAGGTACGCGCCAAAAGCGATATTCCCATTATCATCTCCTCCGCACGAAGCGATTTGGAAGATAAAATCGTAGGCTTGGAACTCGGAGCAGACGACTACTTGCCAAAACCTTATGAGCCTAAAGAGCTTTACGCGCGCATCATCAGTGTGCTCAGACGCTACAAAAAAAGCAACTCGGTGAGCGAAGAGGTCAGTCATTCAACGCTGATTCTCAAAGAAGAGAGCCACACCATCTTCTTTCAAGGTACACCGCTCACACTCACCCCAGCCGAATACGACGTGTTAACCCATCTCATCAAAAAAAACAACTGCGTGGTCTCGCGAACGGAGCTTCTTAACAGCGCGCTGAGTCTCAATGAAGAGAATGAAAGCCGAAGCCTTGATGTGCTTATCAGCCGTATTCGCACCAAATTAGGCGAGAGTTCTAAAGAGCCAAAACTCATTCATTCGGTCAGAGGCATCGGGTACAGGCTCCAAGCATGAGGTGGTACCACTCCATTATCACGCGTATTTCGCTCATTTTCGCTCTCTCGTTGTTTGGCATTACCGCGATTTTCTTTTCTATCGCGCAATATGAAACGAGCAGAGAGCTTCAAACGATGTTTGACTACTCGCAAATTGCTCTGCGCTCTTCGTTTGATCGTGCCACAAAAACGATCGACTTTGACAAAATGGAAGATATTGGGTTTAAACTCATTACCGATGAAGCGCTTAAACAAAAAATTCTCGAACGCCCTCGTCCTCTCAAACCGTTTCCGATGAAACGTATGGAAGAGCGGTTTCACTTTATGATTGATGCCGTACCCTACCGCATGCACATTTACACCATTTTAGTGGCACGCGACGCACCCCCTATCGTCTTTGAAACCCCTTTAAAAAAAGAGATGATGCCCCGTCTCATTTTGCCCCTTATCAGCCTTGCGTTTGTCATCTTTTTGTACATTGGCATTATTCGAAGTATTCTGCCTCTTAAAACACTCAGAGAGAAGATCAAACATTTTGCCAACGGGGATTATGACATTACATGTAAAAGCAGTAAAAAAGATGAAATCGCCGCCCTTGCCAATGAATTTGACAGTGCCGTTTTTAAAATCAAATCGCTTCGAGACTCCAGACAGCTCTTTTTGCGCAACATCATGCACGAGCTCAAAACGCCCATTACCAAGGGAAAACTCGCCGCTGAAATGATCGAAGATGCCGCATATGCGAGGATCTTGCAAAACGTTTTCAACCGCCAAGAAGCACTTTTGGAAGAGTTCTCGCGCATTGAAAAGCTGAGTGCCGATGAGCTGAAATTGGAGATCAATCGTTATCATATTGAAGACGTGGTGGATTTTGCCCTTGACATCTTAGATGACAAACGAGAAAGCATTACATGTAAACTGGTACCGATGGAACTAGAGGTGGACTTTGAGCTGTTTGGCGTGGCGCTGAAAAACCTTTTGGACAATGGCATCAACTACTCTGACGACCACCACGTCAGCCTTCGCAATGATCTTAAAACCATCACCATTTCCAACCACGCCCCCGCGTTGGAGTTTCCCATTGAGCGCTACTCTGAGCCCTATTTTCTAGAGGGCAAAAAACAAAAAAGCTCGCGCGGTCTTGGCTTTGGACTCTTTATCACATGGCACGTGATTCGTCTACACGGTATGCGACTCGACTACAAACACGAAGCAGGTATGAACTGTTTTACGATTTACATGTAAAGGAAAATTTATGGCATATTCGGTGGGGATTTATATTTTTGACAATGTGGAAGTGCTTGATTTTGCAGGCCCATATGAAGTTTTTACAACCGCGTCACGCGTCTTTAACAAAACCGCTTCATCCCTCGCCCATCCTCCCTTTGAGGTCTTTACCATTGGCAAAACGAAACAGTCCATTTACGCCAGAGCAGGGCTCAAACTGCATCCTGATTATTCGATGACGACGCATCCCTCACTTGATCTTTTGATCATTCCTGGTGGCGTGGTCACCAAAGAACTGGAAGATGACGATGTGATCGCGTGGATCAAAAGTACCGCATCTTCCACTCCCATCACCGCATCCATCTGCACGGGTGCCTTTTTGCTCGCAAAAGCAGGACTCTTAGAAGGAAAAGCTTCAACAACCCATTGGGAAGACATTGACGAACTGCACGCCCTATTTCCAAGCTTACATGTAAAAGAAAACATGCGCTGGGTCGATGAAGGTTCCATCGTCACCTCCGCAGGCATTTCGGCTGGCATTGACATGAGTTTACACCTTGTTGAGCGCCTTATGGGGAAAGAGTTAGCCGTTAATACCGCTAGACAGATGGAGTTTGACTGGACGCAAAACGGTTAGGCTTTTTGAATCTGAATAATGCTCTGACAAACGCCTAAATGGTCGATGATCGTTTCGACCTTTAGTCCTGCCATTTCGATCAGTTTGATAAAATCTTTGGAGTGGTACATCTTACTGCAACCGTTTGCAATCGCGGTAAAATAAGGCGAGGTGTTGATGATGCAAAATGCCGATGTTTCAAAGCGTTGCCTGTCCCAAAAGGGTTCCATGATGCAGAGTTTTGTCTGCTCATCCATCGCCTCTTTGGCTTTGCTCAAAATGGAGACGATGTCCTCTTCGCTAAAACAGTCTAAAAATTGACTCATCCAGATGATGTCAAACCCTTTTGGGAAAACATGCATTGGCGCTAAAACATTGGCAGGCAGAAGAGCAATCTGTTCACTCAACCCCTCTTTTTCGATGTTTTCGCGCGCCAATGTGAGTTGCTCTGGCAAATCCATAATGCTTACATGTAAAGCTTTATCGCGCTTTGCGATGAGCATTGAAAACTTGCCCGTATTGCCTCCCACATCGAGAATTTTGGTTGGATTGAGACTCAAAAGGTGTTCCACTGCTTCAGGAAATGCGCTGTCCGAATAGAAATGATCAAACGTAAACCAACTCTGTTTCGCCTTTTCAGGCAAGATGGAGAGTGCGGGGTAGATGGTCTCCCACTCGCCAAAGACTTTAAGCCCTGTCGGCTTGCCACTTTTGATCGCCTCATCAAGCGAAAAAAGCCCTTGGTAGTTGACGTGATGGTTGTAGTTCATATTGGCGATGGTCATCGGATCGTTCAGTAAAAAGTAGCCCGTTTTCGTGATGAAATACAGCTCGCCTTTTTGCTTTACGATGTCCGCACTGAGACTCGTTTCAATGAGTGTCGTTATGCCATACTCGCTTAGATTGGTCTCTTTTGCCAACGCTTCGATGCTCAGACCTTCTTTATGCTCATAGAGCGCCTTTAGGACGCCTAGATCGCGCATAGAGCGTGCGACTTGAAAAATTATCGGCGCGAAAGCGATGCGTTGGGCATTGTACTGAGCCTCTAGGGCAGAGACACTGTCGTTATCGTTAAAAAAAGGATTCATCCAAATATTCCTTATTTTCTAAAAAAGTAAACAAAACCTTAACAGAAAGAGCAATTTTAAGCTCTTATTTTAGCTAGATTTATATAATACACCTGTTTATTTAAGAACTTTTGTCAGGATTGTATGATTTTAAATAATTTTTATACGCTTACATGTAAAGAAGAAACGCGCTTTTGTGTGAGACTCAGCGATGCGACCCATCCTCTCTTTCAAGCACATTTTCCAAGCAATCCTATCGTGGCAGGATTTCTTTTACTGGATCTAAGCGCAGAGATTTTGGACATCGAGATTGTTAAAATCATCAAAGCAAAATTTTTAAAAAATATCGCCCCTTTGAGTGTACTGTGGTTTGATCACCAAACGACGGGCAACACACTCAAAATTCGTGTCAGTCAAAATGAGCAGAAAGTAGCAGAACTCACTTATGAAAAAAGATGAAATGATCGTTGTCGTTCCGACCTATAACAATCCGCTTACAATTAATGCTGTTGCCAATGATGTCCTGAGTCATGGGTACAGGCTGATTATCGTTGATGATGGCTCTGACACTCCTGTAGCGGACATTATCCCAGCACAAAGTGAAAACCTTACCATTCTAAGGCACACGGTCAATCAAGGCAAAGGCGAAGCGATCATCACAGGTGCTCATGAAGCGCAAAGACTGGGCTTTTCCTATTTTATAAGTCTTGATGGCGATGGACAACATCTGGCTTCTCAAATTGAAAAAATAAGTGACGCCTGTGATGGAGCCGATCAAATCATCATCGGTGCGCGCAATTTTGACATTAACAACGTTCCCAATGGCTCCAAATTTGGACGCTGGTTTAGCAACTTTTGGGCGTGTTGGGACACTGAACAGACCATCACCGATTCGCTCTCTGGCTTTAGGCTTTATCCGACCTCCATTCTAGACCTCATCATCAAAACCAAACGCTTTGACTGGGAGATGGAAGTGCTCGTCAAACACGCATGGAAAGGTCGCCTCATCAAAGAGGTGAGCATCGAGTGCTACTACCCAACCCCCGAAGAGCGTGTGAGTCACTTTAAAAAATTTTGGGATACCGCCGCCATCGTCATGGTGCATGTCAAACTCCTACCATGGAAATTTTTCCTGAAAAAAAGGTACCAATGAGCACGAAACAGCGGGGTAGCGGTTGGAGTATCAAACTCGTTTACACCTTTTACAGACTTTTTGGCTATACCTTTATCTATTACCTGATGTATCCTGTAACGTTTTTTTATTTTTTAGTGGCAGGCAATGTCAAAGAAGCCCTACGTGACTACTACAAACATATCAATAAACCTTTTAATAACTGGGTCTATTTTGAACATTTACGACACTTCGCGATCACGATGTGCGACCGTTTTGTCTCTAAAATGAGCCCCAAAGATTATACCTTTGAGATCAAAAATGAAGCAGAACTGATGCGCCATCTTCATAACGGTGGCATCTTGCTTTTATCGCATTTTGGGGGCTGGGCGAGTGCTGGTAACTGTTTTAGCGATCTTAAAATCAACATTGTGATGCAAGAATCTCTCATCGCGCCCATTAAATGTATCGAAGAGAATATTGAAACAAAAAATCAGCATTTATCCATCATCGATCTCTCCAAAGGCGGTGTGGATGTCACAATGAAAATCGCCTCAGCACTTTTGAATAACGAAATTGTAGCGATGATGGCAGACCGTGCAACCGATCCAAAGCATAAAGAGATCGTCACCTTTTTTGGCAAAAAAGCAGAATTCAATAAAAACCCTTTTAGCATCGCCTATAAAACCGAAAAACCACTGATGGGCATTGCTTTTAGCTATCAAAAGCCTCAACATTACCGCATTGAATTTATCGAAATTATTATGGATAAAAACAACCACGCAAACGAAGAGATCTACAAAGCGATGCAAACCTACGCTGATTTTTTTGCGTCGCATGTCGTTTCTCATCCTGAGCAATGGTTCAATCTATACCCCTTTTGGAAAGAAAAAGCATGACATTAATCATAGACGATCGCTACATCCGCCTAGAAGAGATATGCAACGCCAGCAGTGTTCAGGTCTCAAACGATGCTCATTTTGAAGAGAATTTTTTGCTCGGTCACACCTTTTTGATGAATGAAATCAAAAAAGGCAAACCCATTTACGGCGTCACCACAGGCTATGGTGCGAGTGGCAAAAATTACCTCACGTATGAGCAAAGCGCCATTTTGCAACAAAACCTTTACCGCTTTCATGGTTGTGGCGTTGGTGCATCGCTCTCTCCTAAAACATCGCGTTACGCGCTGATTTGCAGACTGATTTCACTTTCCAAAGGCAAATCGGGCATCTCATACGAGCTTTTACAACGCCTTGAGCTTTTGCTTGAAAAAGAGATCAATCCTGTTATTCCTTCCCTTGGTTCTGTGGGGGCAAGTGGTGATTTGACACCGCTTTCATACATTGCCGCGGTCATTGCAGGTGAGAGAGAAGTGTGGTATGAAGGTGTTATAGTACCAACCAGTGAAGTCTATGCAAAATTGGGTATCACCCCTTACGTCTTTAAACCTAAAGAGGCACTTGCCATTATGAATGGTACGACCATTATGAGTGCGATTGCTCTTTCTTCTTTGGAAAGCTTTGAAGTTATACTCTCAAGTATGGAGTCCTTTGTGGCTGGCATGTTTGAAGTGCTTTTGGGCGATACCACGCCACTGGATGAATTTGTGCATGAGGCGAAACCTTTTATAGGACAGATTCAAAGTGCTTTCAACATCAAAGCTAAAATCGAAGGCTCAAAACTCACCCACGGGCGCGATGACAGATACGATAAATTCTTTGAAGACAATGATCTGAACATCCAAGATACCTACTCAATGCGTTGTGCGCCCCAAGTTTTAGGCGTGATTCGCGATAATTTAGAGATTTCCAAAAAATGGGTCGAACAAGAGATCAACTCGGTCAATGACAACCCGCTCATTGATGGCAAAAACCAAAAAATCTATACTTCGGGTAATTTCTACGGTAGTTACGTCGCTCACGCGATGGACACACTCAAAATCTGCGCGGCAAACCTTGCGGATCTGCTCGATAAAGAGTTTGCGCTTCTGGTCGATCATAAATTTAACCGAGGGCTTGGTGAAAACCTCAAGCTCTCGAAAGAGCACTATTTCCATGGTTTTAAAGCAATGCAAATTACGCTGAGTTCTCTGAGTGCTGATGTCATTAAAAACACCACAGCCGCTTCCATTCACTCTCGCCCCACCGAATCACTCAATCAAGACAAAGTGAGCATGGGAACAACGGCGGCACTGGACTTTAAAAAGATGACGGAACCTCTCGAACTGATGCTGAGCATCGCATTTATGGGTATGGCACAAGCCGTGGACATCAGGGGCAAAGCGAACGTTTCGCCAACACTTCTTAACTACTATGAGGCTATCAGAGAACACGCCAAGCCACTGTTGGAAGACAGACGCATGGACATCGACATTAAAGAAATACATAAAATTATACGCAAAGGAGCTCTTGCATGAAAAAAGTGCTGGTCACGGGAGCGACTGGGAGCATTGGAGCAGCCATTGTGCGCTGCTTTGCCAAAGAGGGCTACTTTGTGTATATCCACTACAAAAGCCAAAAAGACAAAGCGTTAGCCCTTTTGGAAGAGATTCAACAAGGCGAGATGATTCAGTGTGATTTGACCCAAAAAGAAGAGGTGAAAAAAGCATTTGAATCTTTATATGTAAACGTTTTAGTCAACAATGCGGGCATCACCAAAGACAAGCTTTTTTTCTTTATGGAAGAGGAAGAGTGGCGTGATGTGATGGACGCGAATCTTAACAGCCTTTTTTATGTTACCAAACAAATACTGCCTAACATGATCAAAGAAAAAGCAGGTTCCATCGTCAATGTCTCTTCCATCTCAGGTCTGGTTGGCAATGGTGGGCAAGTCAACTATTCGACCACCAAAGGGGGCATCATCGCGTTTACGAAAGCGCTTTGTGTGGAAGTGGCACGCTATAATATCAGAGTTAATGCAGTAGCCCCTGGGGTCATAGAATCGGAGATGATCCAAAATGTCGATAAAAATATCACCAACATCATCCCCTGCAAACGCCTAGGCAAGCCTGAAGAGGTCGCTGAAGTGGTCTTCTTTTTAGGCGATAAGGCAACGTACGTGAATGGTGAAGTGATCAATATTAGCGGTGGGATGGTGAGATAATGCACATACTTTTTTCGTTTTTATACGCGCCCGTTGTGGTAGTGTTGCTGAGTTATTTTGACATTAAAACCGTCTCGATGGGACTTTTTGGCTTTGGACTGCTGTGGCTTTTGAGTTTGAAAAAAAGAGAGATCAAAACCACCCTCTTCCCTCTTTTTTACATTGCCGTGGCGATTGGAGCCTTTGTTTTAGATGACTTTTTGGTACTCAAATTTTTACCACTTTTGATCTCTTTGGCGTTTATCTTTTTCTTGATGGCGAGCTATTTTGACAATGATTCTATCATTGTGCACTTTGCGCGTAAGATCCATAAACGCTCTCTTAGCGAAAAAGAAGAGGCGTATATCAACCGATCGACGCTTTTTTGGATAGCACTCGCGTGCGTCAACATTGTTTTACATGTAAGCATATTGCTGCTCAAAAATGACCACTATTGGATCATCTACTCTTCGTTTGGCTGGTACTTGGTCTTTATCTTGGGTGGGATAGTGCAGTTTTTGCACCGTCGCTTTATCTTCTTAAAACGGATGTAACGCATGAAAATTATCGTTTTGTGTCTGCTTTCACTGCTTTGCCTTTTTGCCAATGACGCTTCTTCTTTTAAAGAGACGCGTTACCTCTATGCACTTGATAAGACCATTGAGTTAGAGGGTTTTATCACGTTTGGAGAGCACAACATCGTCATCGAATATACCAAACCCGAAGCCAAAGTCTTGACCTATTTTGAAGAAAAACTGACCATTCAAGACCAAAATGGCTACAACGTCATCGATGCGCAAAGTATGCCTTCAATGAACTATTTTTTTATGATTATCAAAGCGGTGCATAATGAAAACAGTGTCTTGTTGGACTCTTTTTTTGAGGCAAAAACGCAGGGTGATGAGACACTTTTAAGCCCCAAAGGTGTCGCAGCGGAAGTGCTTGAAGAAGTGCGCATTTCACGGCAAGCAGCGAAGCTAAAATCTTTACATGTAAAGATTAAAAACGGCGATAGGATCACCATTGAAATTAGGAACTAGAACCCTCAATATCGTTCTCTTTGCCATCGTCGGCATACTCTTTTTCTTCTACCAAAACTCCGTGCATGTCTCCACCAACTTGCTCTCTTTTTTACCAGAAGGGAAGAGTAAAGAGGCGTTTGAGATCTATTCGCATTTCAAAAATTCAAAAGAGGTGCTCATCGCTACCGAAGGATTCGATAAAGAGTCTCTTGCCAAAATCAAAACGATCGAAGAAAAACTGCTCGCAACTGAGCTTTTAAAGTTCGAAAGTAGCATTGCCCCGAATGCAAAGCTGATTGAATATACTAAAAGCAATGCTTTTTATCTGAAAAACCTCAATAAAGAGAGCTCCGTAAACATCCATGAAAAGCTAAAATCACTTTATGAAAAAATGACACATAATCCCTACTATACCGCGATAGACGCCTCTGATCCGCTGGGCTATTTTAGTCCAAAAGAGCAAACAATTCCTATTAATATTCGAGATGGACATTTAGCGCTAGGCGACTTCGGGTATCTGTGTGTTTTTAGCATCAAAGACACTTCCAATGCCATTGAGAGTTATGAAACCATCTATAATTTCGTGCATCAAACGCTTGAAGGCGTGCAAAATGTCCGTGTCTTTAGCCCGACCTTTTACTTTGTAGAAAACTCGCAAAAAATACAAGATGATGTCACCTTTTTGATTGTCCTCTCAACGGTACTTCTTCTTGTACTTTATATTTTTATCATCAAAAACATCTACCTTCTTATCAATACCATTGCCACCCTTGCGACCTCTGCTCTGCTTTCCTTTTTGCTCATTGGCATGATTTGGAGTGAAGTCTCTGTCTTTGTGTTGGCTTTTGGAAACGCCATTGGAACGTTGGCGATTGACTATATGTTCCACTACTATTTTTACGGACATTACGAGAATAAAAAGAGGTTTAACACCTCTGTTTTTTACGGCTTTCTTACCACCTTTGGCGGCTTTTTGATCTTCGCTTGGGTTGATTTTCCCCTCATTCAACAAGTGTGTGTCTTTGCGATGATTTCGCTCATACTCTCTTACTTCCAATTTGTTTTTCTCTTCCCACTGATTGGATTTAAAAAAGCACAGCCTTATGCCAGATTTCACGTCTCCATACCATTGCCTTACCGTGCCATCGCCCTACTTTCTCTCTTAGCCATTGTGTTAAGCATTCCATTTTTGCATCTTGATACCAACATCAAAAACCTTGACTACCAGAATGTCTCCTTGATGAAAGAGGAAAAATTCTTCAAAAATGCGATCAAAAAAGAGGGCTTCATACCTCTTCTCATCGAAGCAAACTCCATCGATGAGCTTATAGCGCATAGCAATACCATCCAAAAAAGCTTTAAAAATGCCACCGCCCCACTCTCCTACTTTTTTGACAAAGCGTTTTACGAGCAGAGAAAACAAGAGCTTGAAGCTTTACATGTAAACGAGAAAAAGGCGCAGATCGAAGCAGAAGCGACCAATCTGGGCTTTCGTGAAGGCTTCTTTAAAAACGCCTACAATGAAGCACTGTTACACCCAAACTATCAGGAACTTTCCTTAGACACGCTGCGCGAGATGGGATTTGATGTCGTCTTTCATGAGGGGAAATACTACACCTACGCTTTGGTAAAAAACAGCGATCGAAATCTAGTGGCAAAATTTACCTTTGCCTCTTCCATCGACGCCAAAGAGATGTTCTTTAACGCGTTAGAAAAAATTGCGCAT